>NZ_JBCGCU010000012.1:0-100951 GCF_038739665.1 Pseudoalteromonas qingdaonensis
TATTGAAGCCAAAGGAGGCGCTTCTGTCATACCCAAACGAAATTATGGCCAAGATATAGACAAGGACAGTGTCGATTGGTGTCTTTATAAATATAGGCACTTAGTTGAAAATGCATTCGCACGAATAAAACATTATCGTTCAATATCAACTAGATATGAAAAACTCGCGAGGAATTATGCCAGTATGGTGTCACTGGCATTTTCAATGATGTGGCTGCCGATGTATTGCTGAGTGAAATATGTACAGCAAAGATCAACAGGCCCTAGAAATAAGCCCAGGTATCTGGGTTTAGGGCAACCGTTCGCACCAAAGAATGCACCGCTCACCCCCCATCTTGTTGCTTGTTTCGTATGAGTAACTAAAGTGTTAAATGATTATTTTTGAAATGAGTACGACTTATGTTCAAGCAAAGCGGTTTTACTTTACTCGAGACCTTGATCGCCTTCATCGTTCTGGTTTTCGGTCTTCTGGGTGCCGTTGCACTGCAGGCAAAAGCCAAACAGGCTACTTATGATGCTATGCAGCGTGCGGCAGCGCTGGGCGTTGCCAACGATGTCATCGAACGTATCAAAGCCAATAGCGAAGGGGCGCTGGCCGGTAACTACAATGGCAATATAGCCAGCAGTGCGGATCAAGCCGGTGGTTATACGACTTGTATCGATAGCGGTTGCAGTGCCGGGCAGATTGCCAGCTTTGATATCGAGCATTGGCGCAAGTCAATTCGTGCAACCGATAATACAGGCTCATTATCCGATGCCATGATTTGTATTACGACCGCAGGTGGTGCTGATAATTTAAATATAAACGTGGTTATTTCCTGGGATTCACGGCAGAAGTTGGTCGCCAACGCTGACGCCGGAGCCGTCAAGGGAGATTGCGGCACCAATAGCGATAGCCGCCGTGTGTTAGCACTTAATTCATTTCTATTTGTGTAGGGAGCGACAATGGATATAAAGCACAACAGGGTCAATCGTAACGCTGGTTACACCCTATTAGAGCTAATGATCGCCATGGTTGTTGGCTTATTTCTACTGGGTGGTGTGATGTTTACCTACCTGAGTATGAAGGTAACTACATCGGATACGGTGGAAATGGGTGAGCTGCAAGAAACCGGACGTATTGCCCTGGATATTTTAGGTAAGGATCTGACCATGACAGGCTTTTTTGGCCGTTTGAATATCAACTCTTTAACTACAGCTGATGCCTCTGGGGTGACTGCTCCAACAGGGGATTGTATTGACGAGGTCTTTAGTATAGGCAGTTTTCCAGGTACGGGGGCTGTACCAAACTTTCCCGTACTCTACGGTGTTGTGGCAACAGACACGAAAAATCCACTAAGTTGTGTTGACCTTTCAGCTGAGATCAAGCCTAAGAGTAACAGTGATGTAATTCAAATTAAACGAGCTGCGGGTGAGGAAATGTCTGGTCAAAACACACAGACTGGCCAGTATTATGTGCAAACCACCTTATCTGATGCGCGCTTTATCGAAGGTGATGGTACTGCAATTCCATTTGAACTTGGTAAGGGCGTATGGCCTTACGAGCATCTAGTGTATTACGTCGGTGAGGATACTTATACCTCGGGCGATAAAGAGATTGCCGTGCCTGTGCTTATGCGTAAGCGTTTAGTTGGCGATCAAATGCAAACTGAGTCAGTACTTGAAGGTGTGGAAAATATTCGCTTTCTTTATGGCCTCGACAACGATGGCAATGGCGATGTGGATGAATATCTAGAAGCGGGCGACATGACGCCTGCACATTGGCAGCAATCTGGCACTACAAGTATTAAAACTGTGCAAGTATCTGTCTTAGTGCGTGCCACAAAAGAAGATCCTAATATGCAGTTGGAAAATAAAACCTATATATTGGGTGGAGATAACGCAGATACGCAGCGAGTATTAACGGGTGATGCTGTACCAGGTAACTATCGCCGCATGGTGTTTGTTTCAACCTTTAAGATTAACAATGCTGGAGGCAACCAATGGTTAATAGCAATTTAGGACGTACTCACCAACAAGGGGTGGTGCTGATTGCAGCCCTGGTTATGGTGTTGGTAGTGAGCGGCATTGCAGTAACGCTAATGAGTAGCAGTAGCGTGGATATGAAGGTTATTAATGCGGCGCAAGATTATGATGAGGCTCTTACTCAGGCTTATGCTGATAGTAGCCGCGCTATTTATGATGAAATAAAGGTAAATGGTGCTATTAATTTCACCAAGCCTAATTTAGCGCCATTCCCAATCGATGGTAGTAAACCGAATGATGAAACAGTGGTGTTAACCGCAACTGGCTCTAAAGCATCCTTGTCTTTGCTAAAGGCGCCTGGAGTGCCTAGCGCCACCAACTGCTCGCGTAAAAAATCGGCTCATGCCACTGGTGCCCAAATTAAATGCAGTCGAGACTTAAGGGTCGTTAGCTCAGTTGCTTATGGAAAAAACAATCGCCATACGGTCAGTGTGGTTGCCGGCATAGAGCAAGAGTCTCTGTAATACTAGCGGCACAAAATAATAGGTGAACGACATGAAAGTTTTTAAAAAATTAGCTTTGCTGTGCGCACTTTCTGTGCCCGCCGCAATACATGCTGAAGATATAGAAGTTTATGTAGGTAATATGGGCGCCACGGGCGCCAAAGCCAAGGTGCTGATAATAATTGATAACTCCGGTAGTATGAATGAAGGGGTTATTGCTCCTCCTCCTTATAACACCAATGAGGAGTACCCAGGTGTTGGGGCGGGTAATGCTTTTGATGATGGTTTTTTCTTCTATTCTGTCGGTATTCCCATCGATGAAATCGCTGCGAGTGAAATAGAGAATCGCTCCGATGCAAAACGATTTAAAATGGAGCTTAATGGCTGTGACGCCGCAAAAGAAGCTCTAGCCAAATACGGTTATTTTACCGGGAAAATGCTTGAGTTTTCATCTAAAAAGAATGGTGGTTGGATAAACCTGATAAATAACAATGGCGCTGATATGAAAAACCCCATTGATTGTTTGGCTGATTTTCATAACGATGATGGTGATAATGCCTTTCAATCTCCGGTAGACACCAAAACGCAGATAGAACAGTATTTGAAAGTTGATGGAAAGAGTTCTGCAAATTACGATGGGCTTAAGGGTTTTCCCTCAAACAGTAATTATGGCAAAAGCCATAACCCATTTTTTGGTTACAGTGGCGAGGTTCCTCATTCCCAATACGATCGTTCAGACATGGAGGCTGAGTTCGAAAATGCTAATGTAGTTACACTTTATTCTCCTAACTATATCCGTTGGTATATAGCTAACAAGGATAAACAAGATAACAAGATTGATAAGATCGAAGTGGCTAAAGAAACAATAAGAACAACTCTTGGTACAACCCCAGATGCCGAGTTTGCTCTTATGCTATATAACTTGAATTTCCCCGAAGAAAACACAAGAGATGGGGGGCGTATAGTTGCAGGATTTGGACAGGATGAAAATATCGTCGATATAATTACCTCTATTGAAGGTCAAACGAACACACCTTTGTGTGAGACCTTGTTTGAAGCTTACAATTATTTTGGTGGTCATAATGTGTTGTTTGGTGATGACGATACGGACTGTAATGCCACCAGCGAACAGAGCGGTGCATGTGCCCGACTTGATTATACGGCGAATATTCCTGAATTTGATAAGTCTACAACAATAGACGGCGCTGGTACCATTTATAAAACTCCCTATACTAACCGTGGCGGTTGCGCCGAAGATATCAGCATTATTTATATTACAGATGGTGCGCCTACCATAGATAACGCGGCTGATATATCAATAAGAACCCTTTTTAATAATTATGTTACTGGCCAAATTCCCAAAGTAACCCCTTCAACTGCGCCTGATGTAGATGATTTGATTAAATACGAAGAAGTAGTAGAGGGAGATGACGGCGACCCGGTAGTCACGACACAAATAAGCTATTTACCAGCGCTTGCTCACTATATGAAAAAGCAGGATATTAATCAGAATATCTCAGGTAATCAGACCGCTACCCTATACACGGTTGGTTTTGGTGGAGGGGCCCCTGAGGCTCTTCTAAAAAAAGCCGCTCATGAGGGAGGTGGCGAGTATTATTCAGCTAACAGCGGTGAGGAATTGCAACTAGCTCTTCAAAAGTCAGTCGGTGATATTCTCTCGAAATCGAGTTCATTTACGGCCCCATCGGTTGCCAGTAATAACTTTGACCGTACGCAAACCTCGGACTCCGTTTATTACGCCATGTTTTTACCTACGGAAGGTGCTCGCTGGGCCGGCAACTTGAAAAAGTTAAAAGTGTCTGGTGGCAAAGTGGTAGATAAAAATGGTGTTCCGGCGCTTGATGGTGACGGTAATATTAAATCGGGTAATGACATAGTAACCACATTTTGGAGTGCAGCCCCAGATGGGGATGAGGTTCGTGCCGGTGGTGCCAACTATGTACTATCACAGCTAAGCGTTGATAATCGCAAAGTATATTCCAATCTTGACAATGAGAGTAATACGCTGCTCGAACTAGACGCTGAAAAAGTTAAAACTTTTTATGGTGGTGAAGATAAAGCGGCTATTGAACTGGGGGTTTCCACCACAGAGATCACAAACGTGATTAACTGGGCACGCGGTTTCGATGTCGATGATGAAGATAATGATAGTCAAACCGGTGATATACGCCAGGATATTATGGGTGACCCTTTGCACTCCCGCCCAGTGGCACTGACTTACCCTGATGGTGAAATAAAAATTATTATGGGAACTAATGCAGGCTTTGTGCACTTGTTCTCGGATAAAAATAATACCTTAACCGAAGAGTGGAGTTTTATTCCTCATGAGCTGCTAAGTAATTTAAAGACCTTGCGTAACAACGAATCGGGCGAGAAAGTCTATGGTATGGATGGCACCGCCACAGTTCATTTTAACGATGCTAATAACAATGGCATAGTTGATGGTGATGACAAGGTATGGGTCTTTATCGGCATGCGCCGTGGTGGTTCTTCATATTATGCTTTGGATATTTCAGGGAGTGAGCCAGAGCTTATGTGGTCTTTGGACAATAGTACTCCAGGAATGGGTCAGCTAGGACAAACCTGGTCAAACCCCGTTATTACCTACCTTAAAGGGTATCGTGATGCTGCTGGCAATGATGAGCCCATCTTGGTATTTGGTGCTGGTTATGACACAAACAAAGACACGGGCTTCGGAGCAGATAATGTCGGCCGTGGTATCTATATGGTTAAAGCTAGTGATGGTAGTCTAGTTGGTAAGTTCACCAATGGTGATTCAAGCGGTGGCATTGCCTTCGAAGGCGAGCATGGCATTGTCGGTGAAGTCGCTATGTTAGATAGTGATTATGATGGCTATACTGACCGTATGTACGCCAGCGATACCGGTGGTAATGTGTGGCGATTCGATATGCCTAGTACTGATAAGAGCACCTGGTCTGTGTTCCATTTTGCCGCGTTAAGTAATTCAGAAATACTATCGGAGCAGCGTCGCTTCTTTTATGGCCCCTCGGTAGCTCGTACTTATTATACGCAAGTAAAAACCACCACAATTGATGGTGAAGAGTATATAACCAGACAGGAGCTACCTTATGAGGCCGTGTTGGTGGGCAGTGGTAACCGTTCTCACCCGTTGGAAACGGTCGAGAGCAACTTCCTCTATATGTTGCGCGATACAAATACCACAACAAAGTCTTTTACAGATGCTTTAGATAATGTACCTACGACATTAACAACTTTGGATTTAATGAATATTTCAGCTTCACCATTTGAAGATGTTGAGTCCAGTAGTGATGCATTTATAGAGCTTGAGAAAGAAATGAGCAGCTTCCAAGGCTGGTATTACTCACTAAGCCCAACCGAAAAATCACTAGCTAAACCTACAGTGTTATTTGGCGTTGCTTATTTTACTTCCTTTACCCCAAGAGAAGAGAATGATCTTGAAAACTGTGTGCTTGCCGGTGGTATGGGGCGCTTATACGCATTTAACCTACACTATGGCTCCAGTGTGTATGACTTTGGTCATTCCCTGGACTTAGGCGATAAGATCCCGCCACCGCCGACCTTTGTAGTGGAAGATGAGTTTTATTGCTTAAACTGTGGTACCGATGACGAATCTGAACCTGATACGCCGGATAATGGTAAGTTGTTAGAGTTAATCGGGGTAGATGAAAACGATCCGACTAAAACAACCAAGCCAGGCTTTAGAACCATACAAAACTATATCTTCCGTCAAGAGGACAATAACTAATGGAACGAGGTAACGGATTTACTCTAATTGAATTGATGATTACGGTGGCTATAGTCGGTATCTTAGCGGCTATTGCCTATCCGAGTTATCAGAGCTTTGTTATTAGCAGTGCCCGCTCCGAAGCCATGAGTGCGGTACTTGATGCGGCCAGTAAGCAAGAGCAGTATTTTGCCGATAACCGTGAGTACACTACGGACATAAGCAAGTTGGGCTTAAATACTAAAACTGAATCAGGTTTATACGCCTTATCGGCCACCGTAGATGGTCAAACGTTCGAAATAACTGCCACTCCCGATGGAGGCGTGGCGTTAAAAGATACCAAGTGTACTAAATTCACCATATCCGAGGTTGGCGTGAAAGGCTCAGACGGAACCGCCGATGTCGATACTTGTTGGAAGAGGTAAGCTATGAAAATTTCATCAAAATTAATGCTAGCGGGTGCCTTGGTTGCCTTGTCATCAAGTGTCTATGCTAAATCGCTGAATGGTTATAAGTGTTATGCCTTGTTAGAAGACAATACCTTTGCCGTTATCGATGTGGAGATAAAGCAAAAAAGTAAGGCGCAAGCAGCCAATGCAGCTATTGCAGAAGGCCATAAATACCCAGGCAAAAAGCTGCAACGGGTAGCCGAAATTCAGCAGTGCGTTTTACGCAGTGAAGAGTTTGCCGATGCCAATGCGCGTAAACTGGATGAGTTGAAGCTGCGTTAGTCTTTATTGAGCTAGCCTCTCTCTTGTTGAAAATGCCAGCATAGCTGGCATTTTTTATTTTCAGCCCCTCAACAACACTTAACAGAATTGGTCTTAATTACATTTATCGCTATCTTCAAGTAAGCGAATTCGGCCGACTAGACTTACAGTAATACGCATTGCGGGTTGGTTTAATTTGGGCTCTGCTGAGCAATAGACAAAGCTGCCGTTATTAAAGCCCAGCAACATACCTGTGGGTTTAAAGCTGACACCGGTTCGTGAATAGCTGATGTTGTCGCCTGAACGAGGAGGGGAGATAACACGCAGGATCTGTTCGTTAGTATTGCGCTGTTGGTCTTTATTTTCATCAACGAAAATCATTATGTCGTTTTGCCAGGAATCAGTGCATTGCTGGGCAATGCTAGGGCAGATCCTGACAAACTGATTATGGTAGATGGCGTAGGTGCGAGCCGACATCACATTGCGATGCAGGGTCTGCATATAGTTGGTGCGGCGATTAGTGAGTTGTAGATCACCAAAGCTAAACAGGGCGATGCTGATAAGAATAGCGGCTATTGAGATAGCAACCATTAATTCGACCAGTGTCATACCTAAGGTGGCATGATGTGTATAAACCAGAGATTGTGCTTTCATCCTTGAAGCCCATATCTAATCCTTTAACTGTAAGAGTAGTTCCCTTCTTAGGAATCGCAAGTATCAGTCGTTTTACCTAGGTCGCGAATGGTGCCCCCAAGTATCACCTGAAGCTTAATATTGTATTTATTGTCGCTGCTTGGGCAATAAACAAAGCTTGGAGTTGCACCCACTTGGCCTTTTTCATCAAACCTAATTGTTGAAGAGGAAGCTTTTAATTTGCTATTAGAAACAAGAGAAGACAATGAGCGCAGTAAAATATCGTTGTCTTTTTCAAAACTGCCGTTGTTGTCGATATCGGAAAACATAATGATGGTGCCTGTCATCCAGTCCGCTGCACAAGCACCATCAGAGCCTGGATTTTCCATGGCACACATGATCACAGGGTCGCCTGTTGTCATGGCTTTGGCGCGGGCAAACTTAACCTGACGCTTAAATTCTATGGCGAAGTTATTGGCTTTTTCTTTATTCGTCATTTGTGTGGTGTTGAATAAAGCAATACCCAGCAAGATAGCTGCAATGGCGATTGTGACCATCAGTTCAATAAGGGTAAAACCGCGTTGTTTTGTAAAGTGATGATTTTTCATTGCATCGTCCTGTCGGTGTAATTATATTAATTTTAACACCATTAACGCATTAGTCACCCTTTTGGTGTTTGCGTCGCCGTCAACAATTGACTAAAATCGGCGCATCTACCAGCGCAAGAACGAAAATATGAAAAAAGTAGAAGCCATCATCAAGCCATTTAAATTGGACGACGTACGAGAAGCCTTATCTGAGGTGGGTATCACAGGTATGACGGTATGCGAAGTGAAAGGCTTTGGCCGTCAAAAAGGGCACACTGAGCTTTATCGTGGCGCCGAGTACATGGTCGATTTTTTGCCTAAAGTGAAGCTGGATATTGTTCTTGCCGATGAAGATGTTGATCGTGCCATCGAAGTAATAGTGAGCACGGCACAAACGGGCAAAATTGGTGACGGTAAAATTTTTGTGACCGATGTCGAGCGTGTAGTACGTATCCGTACTCAAGAAGAAGACGAACAAGCCATCTAATACCAATTACATTAATAGAATTGGTATTTAAGCTATAAAAAAATCCGATGTGTTGAGCATCGGATTTTTTAGTATCTGAGTTAAGCTGTTTAACGGCTTAACGTTTATTTCTGTTTAATTCCAGTGTTTGTCTGGTGTGCGCCGCCATATCGTCAAGGCCAAGCTTTTCATAGCTTTTCACCATCATTTCCAGTGCCGGGATTAAATAGCTGCTTTGCGAGAAATGCTCAACCACATATTTGCCGCGGTTTGCCGCCGCTAAATAGGCTTCACGCTCATAATAATAATTAGCCACCTTTAGCTCATTGCGGGCCATTTTATTTAGCAGCCATACCAGGCGACGTTTGGCTTCGGGAGCATATTTACTCTCAGGATAGCTATTGATCAGAGTCGATAAATCGGCAAAAGCCACACGAGTGCGCTGGGCATCGCGGTCGGCGCGGTCAACGCCAAAATATTCCTGAAACGCATTTTCATCCGCCTTGATATTTACCAAGCCACGCATGTAGTACATGTAATCCAGGTCTTTATGGTTGGGGTTTAAGCGAATAAAACGGTCGATGGTAGCCAAGGCCTGCTCGGTATTGCCAGTTTGATAGTGGGCGTAGACCAAGTCCATCTGTACTTGTTTAGAAAATGGACCAAAAGGGTAGCGAGCATCAATGGCCGATAGCAATTCTATTGCACGGGCATAAAGACCCGAGTCTAGCGTTTGGCGCGCGTCTTCATAAAGCGCTTGCGCCGATTTATTAGGCACGCGTTCTATTTCTTCTTGCTCTGGTGCCGATGAACATGCGCTAAGTAAGGAGGCCGTAAATACGACTGCTAATGCCCGTTTACTTATTTTATTTATCATTAATTAGGTACCTTAGTTGTCTTTGGCTAGGCCAAGTAGGTAAAACCGAGTAAACTATGCGAATTATGCGATTCTAACCCAGTCAAGCAGACCTTGCACTGGTAAATTAGGTAAAACTTGCTTATGGCAGAACAAATTTCCCTTAGTGCAGATGTTCCCGTAGAGCTCGGCGGTAAACGTCTAGACCAGATTCTGGCGCAATTGTTCCCGGATTATTCTCGCTCGCGCATTAAAACTTGGATTCTCGATGACATGGTGCATGTTAACGGCCTTGTGGTAAACACCCCGCGCGAAAAATTGTTGGGGGGAGAACAGGTTAACATCGAAGCCCAACTGGAAGCACCGCGCGAATATGAGGCTCAGGACATCGACTTGAATATCGTTTATGAAGACGATGATATTTTAGTTATTAACAAGCCAGCGGGCTTGGTTGTGCACCCAGGTGCAGGTAACCCAGATGGCACAGTGCTTAATGCCTTGTTGCATCACTGCCCGGAAATCGAAAATGTGCCGCGTGCCGGCATAGTACATCGACTGGATAAAGATACCACGGGTCTTATGGTGGTAGCCAAAACTGTACCGGCACAAACGCACCTGGTGGCGGCGCTGCAAAAGCGCGATAACTTTACCCGTGAGTATGAGGCCATTTGTTATGGCACCATGACGGCGGGTGGCATGGTGGATGCGCCAATAGGCCGTCACGCGACTAAACGTACCCATATGGCGGTAACCGAGGCTGGTAAGCCGGCGGTCACTCATTACCGAGTTGCTGAGAAATTCCGTGCTCATACGCGTCTGCGTTTGCGTTTGGAGTCTGGACGTACGCACCAAATCCGTGTGCATATGGCACATATTAGCCACCCCTTGGTAGGTGATCCCTTCTATGGTGGTCGACCGCGTCCGCCGAAAAATGCCAGTGAAGAGTTTATCGGTGTGTTGCGTGGCTTTAAACGCCAGGCTCTGCATGCGATTAAGCTGCAACTTGCACACCCGATCACAGGTGAGCAAATGCGTTGGCAGGTACCTGTGCCCGAGGATATGGTTGCCCTGACCGAAGCCTTGCGTCTGGATACCCAGCTAAATGGTCACGAAGACTATTAATTCCAGTCTGTTCGAACCGAATTGGCTTGCACCCGCGCCCACGCAAGTGGGTGCATTGCAAACCACTCGCCAGGGCGGGGTCAGTCAAGGGGCATATCAGGGTTTTAATCTCGGCTATCATGTCGGTGATGATAACGCCTTGGTTGCCCAAAACCGTGCTTTGCTGAATGCTTGCCTGCCTGCACCGGCACACTATGTGCAGCAGGTGCACGGCACCCATATCCATACCCTTATCGATCAAAGCGATACCAGCCATATCGAAGCGGACGGCTTATTCACCCGCTGCGCCCAAACACCCCTTGCTATTATGACAGCAGATTGCCTGCCGGTTTTACTTGCCAGTGATGATGGTGAAGAAATTGCTGCCTTGCACTGTGGTTGGCGCTCTTTGCAAGGGGGGATCATCGAAAAGGCCATCCCATTATTTAATGCTCCGGCGGCACAGGTATGCGCCTGGCTAGGACCGGCAATTGGCCCCTTGGCATTTGAGGTCGGCGCCGAGGTAAAGGCACAGTTCCTTGCCCTTGATAATGCCCATAAGCTTGCCTTTAAACCCCATGGCGATAAGTTCCTTGCCGACTTACCTCTATTGGCAACACAAAAACTGCAAGGCCTTGGTGTGACCGCTATTGCCGATGCGCAGCAATGCACTTATTCATTGACCGAGAAATACTTCTCTTATCGTCGCGATGGTCAAACCGGACGCATGGCAAGTGTGATCTGGCGCAAATAATCGTCCGTTTTTTGCTCGTTCATCTTGAACATTGTCTAACCCGCACCCATTAATTAGCTAATCAAACTATTTAGTGGAAACAGATACATGCGTTTAGACAAATTTACGAGTAAATTCCAACAAGCGCTTTCCGATGCTCAATCTTTGGCACTGGGGCGCGATCATCAATTTATTGAACCCGTCCATCTTATGTATGCGCTGCTGCAGCAAAGCGGCTCAAGCGTGCGTGCCTTATTTGCCCAAGCCGGCGTCAGTGCCGATGAACTCAATACCAAGCTCTCACAGGCGATTGAAAAACTTGTTAAGGTTGAAGGCGTCGGTGGCGATGTGCAGTTGTCGAACAACATGGTGACCTTGCTTAACCTGTGCGACAAATACGCGCAAAAGCGAAAAGACAAATACATCTCCAGCGAAATTTTTGTTCTTGCCGCCTGCGATGACAAGGGCCCGCTGGGCGATATTTTCAAGGCGCTGAACATTAACAGTAGCAAGGTAGAAACCGCCATAGAAGCACTGCGCGGCGGACAAAAAGTAGATGACCCAAATGCCGAAGAAACCCGTCAGGCCTTGGAAAAATTCACCATAGATCTCACCGAGCGCGCCGAGCAAGGCAAGCTTGACCCTGTGATTGGCCGTGATGAAGAAATTCGTCGCACCGTGCAGGTATTGCAACGTCGTACCAAGAATAACCCTGTGCTTATAGGCGAGCCGGGTGTGGGAAAAACCGCGATTGTTGAGGGCTTGGCCCAGCGTATTATTAATGGTGAGGTGCCCGAGGGCCTTAAAAACAAGCGAGTCTTGTCGCTGGACATGGGCGCCCTGGTGGCCGGTGCTAAATACCGAGGTGAGTTTGAAGAGCGCTTAAAGTCGGTGCTTAATGAGCTGGCCAAGGAAGAAGGGCAGGTGATCCTCTTTATCGATGAGATACATACCATGGTCGGTGCCGGTAAAGCCGATGGCGCCATGGATGCGGGAAATATGCTAAAGCCGGCCTTGGCTCGCGGTGAGCTGCACTGTGTTGGGGCGACGACCTTGGATGAGTATCGCCAATATATTGAAAAGGATGCCGCCCTTGAGCGTCGCTTCCAAAAAGTGTTAGTGGATGAGCCCAGCGTTGAAGACACGATTGCCATTTTACGTGGCTTAAAAGAGCGTTATGAGCTGCACCATTCGGTGGAGATCACCGACCCGGCTATTGTTGCGGCGGCGCATTTGTCGCACCGTTATATTAGCGACCGTCAGTTACCGGACAAGGCCATTGATCTTATCGATGAGGCCGGCTCGTCCATTCGTTTACAAATAGACTCTAAGCCGGAGGCGTTAGACCGCCTTGAGCGCCGTATTATTCAGCTGAAGCTGGAAGATAATGCATTGGCGAAGGAAAAAGACGAGGCCTCTCAAAAGCGCCGCGAAGAAATGCAGGGGCTTATTAAAGAGCTCGAAGACGAATATGCCGAGCTTGACGAAGTTTGGAGCGCAGAAAAGGCTTCCTTGCAGGGCACCCAAGTGATCAAGGCGGAGCTGGAGCAGGCTCGTTTGGATTTAGATGTGGCGCGTCGTGCCAGCGATTTACAGCGCATGTCTGAGCTGCAATATGGCCGTATTCCTGAGCTTGAGCGCAAGCTGGACCTTGCATCGCAAGCCGAAATGCAGGATATGAGCCTGTTGCGCAATAAGGTGGGCGAGGATGAAATTGCCGAAATTCTGTCGCGCTGGACAGGTATTCCAGTGGCGAAAATGCTCCAAGGCGAGCGCGAGAAGCTGTTGCAAATGGAACAGGAGCTGCACCAGCGAGTGATAGGTCAGGATGAGGCGGTGACCGCGGTGGCCAATGCCATTCGTCGCTCTCGTGCCGGATTGGCCGACCCTAATCGCCCCATAGGTTCCTTTTTATTCCTGGGGCCAACGGGTGTGGGTAAAACCGAGCTAACTAAGGCCTTGGCCCAGCTGATGTTTGACACCGAAGATGCCATGGTACGTATCGATATGTCCGAGTTTATGGAAAAACACTCCGTTGCTCGTTTAGTGGGTGCGCCTCCTGGTTATGTTGGTTATGAAGAAGGGGGTTACCTCACGGAAGCAGTACGTCGTCGTCCCTACTCGGTGATCTTGCTTGATGAGGTGGAAAAAGCGCACCCGGATGTGTTCAATATTTTGCTTCAGGTGCTCGATGACGGCCGTTTAACCGATGGTCAGGGACGTACCGTGGACTTTAAAAATACGGTGATCATTATGACCTCAAACCTGGGTTCGGATGTGATCCAAGAGGAAGCGGGTAAAAACGACTACGCCACCATGAAAGAGAAGGTCATGATGGTGCTAGCGCAGCAGTTCCGCCCCGAGTTTATAAACCGTATTGATGAAACCGTGGTCTTCCACCCGCTGGCAAGCGAACATATCAAGCAGATTGCCGATATTCAGTTGGCGAAACTGTATGAACGCCTTACTGAGAAGGGCTTTAGCCTTGAGGTTACCGATGAAGCCCTGGCTAAACTGGCGCAAAGTGGTTTTGATCCTGTGTATGGCGCTCGCCCGTTGAAGCGTGCCATTCAGCAGGCCATTGAAAACCCGTTGGCGCAGAAGCTGCTCAGTGGTGAGTTAACAACGGGCAGTAACATTTGCATCGATGCCGATGAGAATGGCTTTATCTTTACCGGTAAATAAATTTAATCTTCTAATACATAACAAGGCGGCCTGTTTTTGGCCGCCTTTTTTATTGTCTCTGCGCGGCGGTAATGTCAATATAGAGCTATTAATTCGAACAAACAGAGTTGCTTATGACACGCGACTATCAAGCCATGGCTATTCAGGCCTTTGGTGAGCCCGGTGTACTTAAACCCATTTCGCTGGCCTATCCCACAGTTGCAGGCGATGAGGTCTTGGTTAAGGTACTTAGTGCGGCCATTAATCCCATTGATGTGAAAACCCGTGCCGGTATAGGTTTTGCCGCCGAGCAGAACAAGCATAATCTGCCCCTGGCTCTGGGTTATGATCTCTACGGTGAGGTGGTCGAGTGTGGCGAGCAGGTTGCAGGCCTGCAAGGTGGCGATCTGGTTATGGGCATGGTTGGATTTGCCGCGCATCCAGGCACCTATGCACAATATGCCAAGGCCCGTGGTAACGAGTTGATCAAAGTCGATAAAGAGAGCGCAGAGCCTGTGTTAGCTGGTCTTTGTCTTGCCGGACTGACCGCATTTCAAGCCATTAATAAACTCGAATGCCCGAAAAGTCTGCCTTTGTATGTAAACGGTGCCAATGGCAGTGTCGGTTCGCTGGCGCTGCAAATAGCCGCCAATATGGGCTATCGGGTGGTGGCAATCACCCGCAGTGCATTACCCCAAGAGTTAGCGGATCGCTTTGAGCAAATCAGTTATGATGACTTTGTTAAATCATCGGCCAAGCGTTATTTGCTTGATGTGGTGGGCATGGAAGTGGGCATGCACTGTTTACAGGGTTTGTCCGCACAAAGTGTGATGGTGACTGTGCCGACCTTATCGCAGGCGCAAATTATCGCAGCGGCTCAGGAGCAAAGGGTCCAAGCTAAGGGGGTGCTGGTGGTAAAAAACACCTCGCAATTACAGCGCCTTTATTCTTGGTATTGCCAAGATAAGCTAAAGTTAGCACACAGGTGTATGCCTTTAAGTACAGCGGGGGTGGCGCATCAGCAAATCGAGCAAAATAGCAGCAAAGAGAAAGTAATTTTACTGCCCTGGTCTTGAGTAATGAGCTATGCCCCCCATAACAACACAATTGAGCTGACGCTCCAGAGGTAGAACTTTTTGACTTGTACACAATTACAGCAGCGACTGAGCGCTTTATCGGCGCCATCGGAATTGGCGGCGATAGTAGGCATACAACGTGGTATTGAGCGTGAGGCATTGCGCACGAATAAGCAGGGCGGTTTGTCGACGCGTCCGCATCCCGTTGCCATCGGCTGCGCCCTGACCAATTCAATGATCACTACCGACTTCTCCGAAGCCTTATTAGAATTTATTACCCCGGTGAGTGATGACCCAAAAGAAACACTGGCACAGCTAAGGGACTTACAAAAGTTCACCCTTGAAGAACTCGACGGTGAGTTGCTGTGGCCCGTGAGCATGCCCTGTTACATTCAAAGCCAAGAGGAAATCCCTTTGGCCCAGTTTGGTAGCTCCAACATAGGGCGAATGAAAACCCTGTATCGTGAAGGCCTAAAAAATCGTTATGGCAGTATGATGCAGGCCATCGCTGGTGTGCACTTTAATATTTCATTCCCGCAGAGCTTGTGGCGCAGCCTGCAAAGCCAAAGCGGCGATAGTGGTGATTTACAGGCTTTTATTTCCGACGGTTACCTTGGGCTTATTCGTAATTTTAAGCGCGAATTATGGCTGATCAGTTATTTGTTCGGCGCTTCGCCGGCCCTGTGCAGCTCTTTCTTGGAAGGGCGCAAAACTGACTTGCCCTTTAAATCGCTCGGTAAGGGGTCTTTATATCTTGAACATGGCACGGCGCTGCGTTTAGGCGATCTCGGTTATACCAATAGCGCCCAGTCCAGTTTAAAGGTCATGTATAACTCCCTTGAAGAATACGTTGACGGTCTGAAAAAGGCGATCAGCCTGCCTTCAAATTTATATCAGAACTTGGCAGATTATCACGCAGCCGTGCCGCAGCAGCTCAACAAGAATATTTTGCAAATAGAAAACGAGTTTTACTCGCCTATTCGCCCTAAGCGTAATGCCCGCTCCGGTGAAAAACCAACAGAAGCCCTGTTACGTGGTGGCATTGAATATATCGAGATCCGTGCTTTGGATGTGAATCCCTTTGCCGATACCGGTATCGACTTACAGCAAATTTATTTCCTCGATGTATTTCTAACCTACTGCCTGCTTAAGGCCTCGCCACAGATGAGCTGGGAAGAGCAAACGCAAACTCAGGAAAACCTCGATCAGGTAGTCAATCAGGGCCGTAACCCTGAGCTTATGCTCGTTCGCAATGCTCAAGAGGTCTCGTTAACTCAGTGGGCCGGCGATATTTTTGCTGAGCTCGCACTGGTCGCTGACTATATGGATATGGCCCATGGTGTGAGTCATTACAGTGAAACGGTTAATGAGCTTGCAACCTGGGTAGATGCTCCTGAAAAAACCACCTCAGGACGTTATATGGCGAAGCTATTGGCCGCGAATACGGACAATGGTGTATTTGCCTTGGAGCTGGCTAAGGAATACCTGGAGCAACATCAGAAGTGGCAATATCACAGCTTTGATAAAGCCTATTTGCAGCAACAGGCTGAGCAGTCGGTGGTGGCGCAAAAAGAGATTGAAGCGGCGGATACCTTGAGTTTTGAAGCCTTTTTGGATGACTATTTTAAGGGATAGTTTCAGGAATAAAAAAAGCGCGGCTAAGGTAGCCGCGCAAATTATTCTACAGGGATGAAACAATGCTAAACTGCTGCATTCATATACTCAGACTGGGCCCAAAGGAGTTAGTTCAAAAAAAATGAAAAAAATTTCGACTTTATTGCTGCTGACTCTGTATTTGTCCGGTTGTGCCACCGCGCCACCAAAGCAACCCGATGATATCTGTAAGATTTTTGAAGAAAAGGAAGATTGGTATTTTGATGCCAAAGATGCCCAGGAAAAGTGGGGATCGCCGAAACATGTGCTGATGGCCATGATGTATCAGGAAAGCTCTTTTAAACACGATGCCGCACCACCTATGGAATACTTTCTTGGTTTTATTCCCATAGGCCGTGCCAGCGATGCCTATGGTTATTCTCAGGCGAAAACCCTGACCTGGGAAGATTATACCCGTGAAACCGATAATGGCGGTGCCGACAGAGACGACTTTGACGATGCCATCGACTTTATGGCCTGGTTTGTGTGGAAAACCCATAAGGTTAACGGCATATCTAAATGGGATGCCTATGCCCAATACCTTAATTATCACGAAGGCTGGGGCGGCTTTAAGCGCGGCACTCACAATAATAAAAAGTGGTTACTAAGCGTGGCCAGCAAGGTGAAGCAACGGGCTGGACGTTATGGCGCTCAGTTAAAGCGTTGTGAGGCCGATTTAGACAAGAGTTGGCTGGAGCGCTTGTTCTCTTAACCACCTCAATTACCTTAATAAAAGACAGTAAAAACGGCGCCAGAGCGCCGTTTTTTGATTGTGCGAGTTATCTGTATTTAGTAAACCTTGTCATTTCCAAGGAGAAACACAGATAACTGAGCCACGTTGATTTTTCTAGTTTTTCTTACGCTTTTTCGGTGGGATAACGCGCACTAGCTTAATCATGTTTTCTTTTACTTCCAGTACCTCGATAGGATAGCCGGCGATTTTTAAGCCCAGGTTGGCATCGGGAATATCTTCAAGATATTCAACGATTAAGCCGCTTAGGGTTTTAGGTCCGTCGATAGGCAGTTTCCAGCCCATTTCCTTATTGAGGTCGCGAATATTGGCGCCGCCTTCAACCAGCACAGAGCCGTCGGCCTGAACATTAACTTCCTCGCTCGGGGCGCGAGTTTGGGTGGTGGTAAAGTCACCAACCACTTCCTCGAGAATATCCTCAAGCGTTACCAGGCCTTGAATATCACCGTATTCATCGACAACAAGGCCGATACGCTCTTTAACGTTTTGGAATTTATGTAACTGGGTGTTGAGCGAAGTCCCTTCAGGAATATAGTAAATTTCCCGTACCGCTCGTAGCAGGGAGTTTTTGTTAAACTGCTCCTTGGTGAGCAAACGCAGGGCATCACGGGCGTGGATAAAGCCTACCGCATCGTCGATTTGGTCACGATACAGAAGCACGCGGGTGTGCTGAGCATTAGTCAGCTGTTTGCTGATCACTTTCCAATCGTCATTGATATCTATGGCGTTGATTTCGTTACGCGGGATCATTATGTCTTCAACCGTGACCTGCTCGAGGTCTAAAATCGAGGTCAGCATGCTTTTGTGTTTGGCCGGTAACAGGGCGCCAGACTCACTTACCACGGTTTTTAATTCTTCTTTACTCAGGCTGTGCTCTTCAATTTCCTGAGTCGATACACCAAACAGGCGCAGCATGCCATTGGTCATGGCATTAACCACAACAACCAAAGGATAAAGCACTTTTAACAGGAATTTGAGGATCACCGAGCTGGGGAAGGCCACTTTTTCTGGGTACAGAGCCGCTAGGGTTTTTGGTGTAACCTCGGCAAAAATAAGCACGACCAGGGTTAGTGCAAAGGTGGCGATAGCAATACCCATATCGCCATACAAACGTAAACCGATAATGGTGGCAACCTGGGCGGCGGCGATATTAACTAGGTTGTTACCGATAAGAATTAAACCGATCAGTCTGTCCGGGCGGTTCAGTAGCTTGCTGACACGCTTGGCGGCAGGGTGATTTTCTTTTTCTAGATGCCTAAGACGTATCCGGTTTATAGACATGATGCCGGTTTCAGAGCCGGAAAAGTAGCCCGAAATCAATATGAGTATGCCCAAGATTATAAACAGGGTACTCGTCGATATGTCGTCCAAAGAAGGATCCTTTTGTAGTTAGTCAGGGTATATTAAGCGGTACTCAAAGCCCAGAGTCAAGCCCGCTTATGCTGGTCTGTTTGTGGTTGCTTAAAAACGATGCAAAATCACTTCTTGAACAAAGCGACTACCGAAGTAGGCAAGCGTTAATAAAGCGGCACCGACCATAATGGTGATGACCGAGGACTTGCCACGCCAGCCTTTAAGATGACGTCCGAAAACCACGGTGGCAAAGATCGCCCAAGCGAGCAGAGATAAGATGGTTTTATGGGCATATTCTTTGCTGATCATGGTATCGACAAAGATAAAGCCCGACAGCAGCGCTAAGGTCAACAGCGCCGTGCCCACGGTAACCAATTGGTACAGTTGGCGCTCAACCACCATAAGTGGCGGCAAATGGCTGTAGACTATGGCCAGGTCTTTGCGCTTGAGGCGCTTATCGATAAAGTAAAATTGTACCGCGTACAAGGTCGCGATAATCAAAATACAGTAGGCCAGTAATGACAAGGTGATATGGGTAACCAGACCTGCCTCAAGGTGAATATTCTGCACTATCAGATGGTGCGGCATAAACAGGCTGGCAAACAGCAAAATAGCAGCAAAGCCATAGACCACAGGCAACAGCAGGGTGGCCGGGAACTTTAACGACACCGCAGTAACCGAGAGCACAATAACCCAGCAGGTTAATAAAGAGACATTAATAAAGCTGACATCCTGACCCTGATTGGTAAAGACCGAATTTACCAATAGTACCATGTGCGTCAAAATAGCCAGGGTGCTGAGGATCACCGTCGTTTTCTGTGAAGGCCCTTGGGTGTGGAATAAGCGTGTTAAAACGTGCACCGTCGCCGCAGCGTAAAAAACACAACTCAGTAATGTCAAAACCGTGATCAGCATAATGACCTTTATAAGGAATTAAATGAATGCTTTAAAAGGACATTGTATGTAATGCACACACGCTTGCCTAGATCTAATTATGTGAATCCATTGCACTTGCCACTGGGATTTGCCCCTCGCTTTCAGTTATAATCGCCGCCAAGTTAGTAGCAACGGACTCGTTAGCGATGTTTGAAAACCTTCAGGAACGATTAGGAAAGACCCTAAAAAATATTAGTGGCCGCGGCCGTCTTACCGAAGACAATATTAAAGAAACGCTGCGCGAAGTACGTATGGCGCTACTTGAGGCCGACGTTGCCCTGCCTGTAGTACGTGAATTTGTAAAGCAGGTTAAAGAGCGTGCGGTTGGCACGGAAGTAACAAAAAGCCTAAGCCCAGGTCAGGTTTTCATTAAAATCGTCCGCGAAGAACTTGAAAAAGCCATGGGTGAGGCCAACGAAGAGCTCAACCTCAATGCCCAGCCACCGGCTGTAGTCATGATGGCGGGTCTTCAAGGTGCTGGTAAAACCACCAGTGTGGGTAAACTGGCTAAGTTCTTAAAAGAGCGTAAGAAAAAATCTGTGCTTGTGGTCAGTGCCGACGTATATCGTCCGGCGGCGATTAAACAGCTGGAAACCCTGGCCAACGAAGTTGACGTTGAATTTTTCCCCAGTGACATCAGCCAAAAGCCGGTTGATATTGCCACTGGCGCCATTAGCCACGCGAAGAAAAAGTTTATCGATGTGGTGCTGGTGGATACCGCCGGTCGTTTGCATGTCGACAGCGACATGATGGATGAAATCAAAGAGCTACACGCAGCCATCAATCCTATTGAAACCTTATTCGTTGTTGACTCAATGACGGGTCAGGATGCCGCCAATACAGCTAAAGCCTTCGATGAAGCATTGCCGCTTTCCGGTGTGATCCTGACTAAAACAGACGGTGATGCCCGCGGTGGTGCGGCGCTGTCAATTCGTCATATCACTGGCAAGCCGATTAAATTTATCGGTGTGGGTGAGCGTACCGATGCCCTAGAGCCTTTCCACCCAGACCGGGTAGCTTCACGAATTCTTGGCATGGGCGACGTACTGTCGCTTATCGAAGAAGTGGAGATGAAGATTGATAAGGATAAAGCCGCTAAGGTTGCCGACAAGGTATTTAAAGGTGATGGCTTTACCTTAGAAGATTTTGCCGAGCAGCTGCGCCAAATGAAAAACATGGGCGGCATGATGTCCATGCTTGATAAGTTACCGGGCATGAACAACTTGCCGGATACGGTAAAAGGCCAAATGAGCGACAAAACCTTTGTGCAAATGGAAGCCATTATAAACTCTATGACGCCTAAAGAGCGTGCTCGTCCGGAAATCATCAAGGGCTCGCGTAAAAAGCGTATTGCTGCGGGCTCGGGCACTCAGGTGCAGGAAATCAATAAACTGTTGAAGCAATTTACGCAAATGCAGAAGATGATGAAGAAGATGAAAGGTAAAGGCGGCATGATGAAAATGATGCGCGGCATGAAGGGCATGCTACCACCGGGTATGATGGGTGGCCCAGGCGGTCCTAAGTTTTAAGCCTTTAATCGCTTTAACAAGCGAGATAGAAAAAGCGTGACACGAGTCGCGCTTTTTTTATGTATTTGCAAAGCTCAAGAGCACATGAAATAGTGACAGCCTAAGCTCCTGCCTAAAACGGTTGTGATCATGTTGCGAGTTTTGCTCTTAGTTTTATTCTTCACTGGCGTGAGCGGCTGTGCCAACTCAGATTGGCGCACCGCCAGTCGTGAACCCGCTGGTATTGCTATGCCTGTTTCGCAGCCACAAGCGGTTATCGAGTTTTATGCCGCCGATGCCTTTGGCTGGCGCGGCTGGTTTGCGGTGCATACCTGGTTCGCCATTAAAGAGCAGGGCGCCGATGAATATACTGTGTACGAAGTGGTGGGTTGGGGCGTTGACCAGGGACGCCCGGCACTGCGCACCTATCAAACCAGTACTCCGGACAGATACTGGTATGGTGCCAGGCCAGAGAAGTTTTTATCCATCAGTGGCAAACAGGCACAACAACTTATTCCTAAGATAAAAGCTGCGGCCACGCGCTACCCTTGGGCTCATAAATACACCTTGTTCCCTGGGCCAAACAGCAACACCTTTCCCGCCTGGATAGGCTTGCAGGTGCCCGAGCTGCAATTGAAAATGCCCTTTTCAGCCATCGGCAGTGGCTATGCCTCAGACAAAGCCTCGGGTGACGTTAAGTAAGTTCGCTTTGTTATGCTGGAAAAGAGAAAGCAATAACACTGCTCGTTTTAGCATCAATTTGTATAGATGAAGATGATTAGCGGCAGGTGTTTGAATAACGGCCAAATCCTCTTGCCACAGCGGCTTAGGATCAGCATTTAACCGACATAAACCAAGCATTAAATGCACTTCTTACTTGCATTGTGGCAAAAAATTCGTACAATTCCCCAGCTTCCCTCTATGGGGAAGTAAACTTATTAATGAAAACAGTCAATCTATTTAGAGGACGGTATGGTAACTATTCGTTTGCAACGTGGTGGCGCTAAGAAGCGTCCTTTCTATCAAATTGTGGTTGCGGATAGCCGTTTCTCGCGTGACGGTCGTTTCATCGAGAAAGTAGGTTTCTTTAACCCTATTGCTGCAGGTCAGGAAGAAAAAGTACGTTTAGATTTATCTCGTGTTGATCACTGGGTAGGTCAAGGCGCATCTCTTTCAGATCGCGTAGCAAAATTAGTTAAAGACGCTCGTAAAGCGGCTTAATAGGCGTAAGTGTAACCATGAGTCAACAGGAGCAAGCCTCTACAATCGTCGTTGGCAAACTCGGAGCCCCGTATGGGATTAAGGGTTGGCTTAAGGTACATTCATTTACTGATGATCCCGAAGGGATCTTCGATTTCAGCCCATGGTTGATAGGGCAACAAGGTAAATGGCAATCCTTTGAAGTGAGTGACTGGCGTCGCCACAACAAAGGTTTTATCGCCAAGTTCGCGCAAGTAAACGACAGAGACCAAGCAATGGCTTTTACCAATGTGGAAATTTCTGTGTATGCGGCGCAACTGCCAGAACTGCCGCAAGGCGAGTTCTATTGGCGAGATCTCATCGGCATGACGGTGGTAACCGATAAAGGTTACAACCTGGGTCAGGTTGATGACTTGATGGAGACAGGCTCAAACGACGTACTGGTTGTGAAAGCAAACAGTAAAGATGCGTTTGGCAAGGGTGAGCGTTTAATCCCGTTCTTAACCGATTCGGTTATTCAGAACGTGGACCATGAAGCTCGCCAAATTACCGTGGACTGGGATCCGGCCTTTTAATGGCGCAAGCACCTTTATGGGTGGGGGTGATAAGCCTCTTCCCCGAGATGTTTTCGGCTATTACTGAGCAGGGTGTCACAGGCCGCGCAGTGAAACGTGGTTTAATCGACTTTCACTGCTGGAACCCACGCGATTACGCGACGGATAAGCATCGTACAGTGGATGACCGACCTTATGGCGGTGGTCCGGGCATGTTGATGATGGTTGAACCATTAAAGCAGGCCATAATCGATGCCAAAGCCGCAGCGGGCGAGGGTGCGAAGGTAATTTATATGTCGCCACAAGGGCGGAAACTAGATCAGCAAGGCGCGCAAGAGCTTGCTCTTAGCGACAAACTGATTTTAGTAGCTGGTCGTTACGAAGGTATAGATGAAAGGATCATCGAGTCCTATATCGATGAAGAATGGTCGATTGGGGATTTTATCCTCAGCGGTGGTGAACTACCTGCCATGACATTAATCGACGCAGTCGCGCGGTTGGTGCCAGGGGTGTTAGGCCATAACCAGTCGGCTGAGCAAGACTCATTTTCGGATGGCTTGCTTGATTGTCCACACTATACCCGGCCAGAGATATTGGATGGCAAAGCGGTTCCACCAGTTTTACTGAGTGGCAACCACCAGGAAATTGCGAAATGGCGGCTTAAGCAGTCACTCGGAAGGACTTGGCAACGACGTCCAGACTTGTTGCAAAACCTAGCTCTGACTGAGGAGCAAGCAAGTTTACTTGCTGAATATCAGCAGGAAAACTCATAGCTTGTGGCTAGAAGACAGTTACACCTAGGAAAGTGAGAAATAAAATGGCAAAAGTAAACCAAAATATTATTAAAGAGCTTGAAGCTGAACAGCTTAAGCAAGATGTACCTGCGTTCGGCGCTGGTGATACAGTTGTTGTACAGGTACGTGTAAAAGAAGGTGAAAAAGAGCGTCTACAGGCCTTTGAAGGTGTTGTAATCGCTAAGCGTAACCGTGGTCTACACTCAGCATTCACAGTTCGTAAAATCTCGAGCGGTGAAGGCGTTGAGCGTGTATTCCAAACGCACAGCCCTCTTGTTAGCAGCATCGCAGTTAAGCGCCGTGGTGCGGTTCGTCGCGCTAAGCTTTACTACTTGCGTGAGCGTTCTGGTAAATCTGCACGTATTAAAGAAAAACTTAATTAATACGCGCGTTTTACTAAAACGTGAAAAAACGGGTCAGCTAGCAATAGCTGGCCCGTTTTGGTTTTTCCCCCTCAACTTGTTTCCGTCAGTCGCCTAGCGAGCCCTTCAATTCCTCTTTGATTGTGCTAGTATCGGTGTAATTATTAATTTACCGCATGTAATTATAAGTTTACACAATGTCAGCCGAGCAGCAGTTAGCCCAGTTACGCAGCGAAATAGACGCCTGCGACAGTGAATTAGTCCGCCTTTTAGCAAAACGCAATCAGATCACCGAGCAGGTCGGTAAGGTCAAGCAGCGCTATGGCGCGCCTTTGCATGCACCAGATAGAGAAGCCGCGCTCATTACCGCGCGCCGTGAGCAAGCAACAGAGCAAGGCGTGAATCCCGACCTGGTCGAAGATATTCTTCGCCGCATGATGCGCGAGGCCTATCAAAATCAACAAAGTGAACTTGCCTGTGTTTGTCCCGAGCTTAGCCCTGTGGTGATAGTCGGTGGCCGCGGTGCCATGGGTCAGTTGTTTGCCAAGCAACTTATCCGCAGTGGCGTTGAGGTGCGTATCCTTGATAAGGATGAACAACAGCAAGGCAAGGCGGAAGAGATTATTCGCGGCGCAAAGTGCGTGATTATCAGTGTGCCCATCAATGCGGTAGAGAAGGTGGTTGAGTCACTCCCTGCGCTTGATGAGGACGCGCTACTGGTAGATATCACCTCAGTTAAGGAAAAGCCGTTAGCCGCGCTTACACAAAAGCACAGTGGCCCTGTGCTGGGTTTACACCCCATGTTTGGCCCCGATATCAGCCATTGGGTTAAGCAAACTGTGGTGGTGTGCCCAGGTCGCCAGAGTCAGGCTGGGGATGCCTTGCAAGCCCAGCTTAAGGTTTGGGGTTGCCAGCTGGTGACAATGAGCGCACGTAAACACGATGAAGCCATGCAAATAATTCAGGTGATGCGCCACTTAACCACCTTTGTGTACGGTCAGTTTCTGGCGCGCCAGGAGCACAGCTTGCAGGAAATTCGTGACTGCTCATCGCCCATCTATCAGTTAGAGCTGATGATGGTAGGGCGGTTATTTGCACAAAGCCCGGAGCTTTACAGCGATATTATGCTGGCCCAGTTTGACCGCGTCGAGCCGCTGCTTGAGGCGTACCAAAACACCTACGAGCAAACCCTGAACATGCTTCGCGATAAGGATAAGGGTGCCTTAATCGCCGCCTTTAACGATGCCAAACATTTCTTTAGCGATGCCAGCGACCAGTTTTTACGCCAAAGCCGGGCCCTGCTTAATAAAGCCAATGATGCCAAAGTGTTGGATTAATCATTTCGGCGCTTCCCTCATGCCAGGTCGGTGCTAAGCGCCGACCGGTTTCTCTTAAGTTGATACGACTTTGCCCTGAAAATTAACCTCCAGCCAGCTATGTTTTTAGCCACCATAAGCACAGATTAAGTCTATAGTTAAAAGTAGATTTTAATCGGCCCTCGCAAACAAGGAGGTGAGCACAGGTGCTAGTTTGTACCTCGAACGGTAAATTACTCATTTATGCTTGATTCCGGCCGAGGTCGGGGAGAGCAGTATGAGTAAGCTCTTGGTTTCACTCTTTGGGATTTTTACCTATCTTGTTGGACTCGCAGGCCTCACAGCATTTATGCTGTATTTAGGGGGATGGAGCTTTTTACCTTTGCATATCAATTCTCAGCCCCTCGGCAGCGCTGGCACCCAGGCTATCCTTATTAACTTATTAATTATCTTGTTATTTGGTCTGCACCATAGCCTGGCGGCACGCAGCAGTTTTAAGAAAAAGCTGACTCAGATTGTGCCCGCCGCGGTGGAGCGCAGTATCTATGTGCTCATTTCCGGCCTTTTTATGTTCGCTTTTTGCCTGTACTGGCAGCCCATCGCCGGAAAGGTTTGGCATACAGATAACCAGGTTGCGGTGATTATATTACGTGCACTACATGTCTTTGGCTGGCTTATCTTGGTGCTAGCCACCTTTGAGATAGACCTCTTTCATTTAATGGAGCTAAAACAAAGCTTGTCCATGAACCCAGATGAAGATCATGAATTTAATGTAATTTTTCTTTATAAAATAGCTCGTTTTGGTAATGTTTATGTGGATTACAAAAATAGGGTGCCTGCGGTGATCCCATTTTGGCCTATGGGTAAGAAGCAGGGTTGAAAAGCAAGCTTACTCAATGATTTTACGGGTTTTGGTTTGTTTAATTGCTAATAGACTGCTAGCTTTTTGATACTAAAGCATAAACCGCGGCTGTTTTGAGCGAAGAGCAAGCTAGCTGCAAAGGAGTGTAATATGTCAGCGTCTATTTTAAAGTCGGCCAAGGTTACGGCTCAGCAAGGTGTAGCGCGCGCCGATGGAGAGTTGGTTTTAACCGAAAGTGAACTACAATTTAGCCCCTTCAATAAAAAGTATGGCCTTGGGCCCTATGCCTTTTCCCGCGCCAATATCACCGAGGTGCAAAGGACAAGGGGAAAGGGTGGGGGCATCATTCCGCTATCGAGCGAGGCGATTAAAATCACCTTAATCAACGGACAAGCCTACGAGTTTATTCTCGCCAACCCGCAGCAGTGGCTGGAAACTTTACAGGATCACTAAGTTGAAGTTGGCAGGATACGCCGAGCGCTGTTAGCGTTTTCGCTTAAGTCTAATCACTTTGGCGAGCTTTTTAGGGGATGACGACTGCAACTCTGTGCCGTCATTTTCATGCGCAAAAGAGCGCTTAAATGACATATAAATCACCTTGTTGTGGACGCGATAAAAGGCTCGTTTTTGGCTCATAATTCATGCTCCAATCTGCCTATAGAGTATAGCTCTTATGTGGGTGATTGCTTGTAGCGGCAAAGCTCTGGTTAAGTGCTATGCCTCCATGTAGCAGCAACAGCCAGCGCGTACTCACTATATTCATTTAAACGGTAATAGTGACGCTCGTACAGGTGCTTTGATCTTTTGGGGTCTAACCGATCAGGAAGCGAAAAGGTATACACCAGCATTACTGCAGATTTCAACCGTAAGAATGATTGGGATATGTATTTAAGTAGATAAGATTAACAGCCAGAAGTCATCACTTCTGGCTCTTTTTTTCGGTGTTAGTTTACTTCCACCGCCTGCAGTGAGTCGCTTTGGTAGCAGCCGAGAATACGTACAAACTGGGTGTGATCTTTTAGGGCTTCAAGAGCACGCTGCACCTTGGGCTCGGCCAGGTTGGCAATTAAATCAACATAAAACACTTCTTCCCAGGGGTTGCCTGGTACTGGGCGTGACTCCAGTTTTACCATGTTAATGCCATGCTCCTTGAACACCATAAGGGCATCGGCCAGCGAGCCCACATGCTGCTCGGTAGCCATAATAAGGCTGGTCTTGGTCGGTATTTGTGTTGAAACCTGCATGGCCTTGCGCGCCACCACAATAAAGCGGCTGTGGTTTTCACTTTGGTTGGCAATGCCTGTTTTTAGCACCTCCAGACCTAAGTGTTTACCTGCCTCGGCAGAGCCGATGGCGGCACTGTTATCACAATTAAGCGCCGCCTTCATGGCGCTGGTGGTGGAGTCGCAGTTTTCCAGCTGCACATCATTTAGGCCCTGAATAAAACGGTTACATTGGGCGAAGGGTTGGGGGTGACCATAGAGCTTGGTGATGTCTTCCAGCTCGGTGCCCGGTTTAACCAGTAGGCAGTGCTCCACCGAGTGAGTGACTTCGCCAACGATGGAAACCTGGGCGTGCTGGAGCAGGTCGAATACTTCGTTGATACTGCCCGAGCTGGTGTTTTCGATTGGCAGCACGCCGAAGTCAGCCTGACCTTTTTCTACCGCACCTGTGATCTCGTCAAACTGGGCGCAGCCCATTTCAACCAGCTTACCGGGACGGCGACTAAAATACTTGTGCACTGCTAACTGGGAGTAGGAGCCCTGACCGCCAAGATACGCCACCCGATTGGTCTCGCCCAGTACCTCGGGGTTGAGGTTTTGTTGCAACATGGCTTGCTGGTGCAGCACCGAGTCTTCAAGCACCCGCTGAAACACGCTGTTGATATAGTAGGCATCCAGGCCGAGCGATTTACCATAGCTTATCAGCTTTTCCAGTAACTCCTGCTCTCGTGCTTCATCGCGAATGGGCTTGTTGTTGGCGATTTTATATTCCACCACTGAATGGCTGATTCGGCGGCGTTTTGCCAATAAAATCAACAGCTCAGAGTCGATTTCATTGATGTCTCGGCGCAGCGCCAAAAGCGTATCATTAGTCATTATTTGGTTTCCTCATTCCCAAAACAAAAAAGGCCTCCCGTTTGGGAGGCCTTAGCATGTGTGTGAATCTCACGTACTCGCTCGCGCCTCCCTAACAAGGGTGGTAGATAAAGAAGCGAAAAAATACGAAAGAGATAATGTTCATAACTTCAATCTACTGGCTTGGGCAGATAAAAGTCAATAGGCCTATGGTGGTTATTTGGTAAATATTTGCACCCGTTATGGCATGGGGATAAAAGTAAGATTGAAAGGCTAAGACATGACTTTCTTTGGGTGTTTGTTCCCAAAACGACTATATTATTCTTGTGGTTCATTCTTTTGTCTTAGTTGCTGGCCGGTTAGCTGATAATTTGCATCAAAAGGGCTATACATCAAGGCTGTGGCTGTTATATTTGCTAGCCGGCTAAAATAATAAAAACCAGATACTTAAAAAGGATCGGCTGTGGTTTATAGGCGTCCGCCATCGCGATTTGGCATACACTCGTTAAGCATAAAGCTTTCGGTATTGATCTCGGCTATATGCTTGATCGCCGGTATTTTTGCTGCGGTGTTTATGCTCAAATCCGAGCAAAAACAAACTATGTTCCAAGAAGATGAGCAACTGGCACAATACAGTGCTCGGTTTATTGGTCAGTTTGGGCAATTAATTGATAGTAAAACCAATATTGCTGAGCAAGCCAATGCAGTGGTGGCCCGTGAGTTGTTTTCCGGCGAGTTTGATAGCAGCGCTTCGATGCCGCACTTTATTACTACCGATACCCCCATCCTGCGCAGTGTTACCCGCGATGGTATGAGTGCAGCGGTAATACCAAAAGCCAATTATTCCTCTTATTATCAACAGCTTTTTACTCGCTCCGAGCAACTTTGGCGAGTGATTTCACCAACCTTGACGCAAGAGTTTGCCAATTTTTACCTGCTTACCGCTGATGATTTTGTGCGTATTGCCCCTGCAACCTGGGCCATGGATGTGCCGGAAAATTATCGCGCCAATAATGCGGTTAATTTCAGCCGTGTTGGCCCAGAGCAAAACCCAGACAGGCTCGCGGTATGGACCCCGGTTTACTACGATACTGTGAGTCGCAAATGGGTGGTCAGCATAGTGGCCCCCATTTATCAGAATAATGAGCATCTAGCCCTGACAGGTGCCGATATCGAGTTAAGCAGCTTGTTACGCTTCTTGCCCATAGACGATAAGCATCAACAAATGTTCGTGGTTGACGGCAAGGGCCAGTTATTGGCCCATCCGAGCCTGGATGAGGCAACGTATCAGCGTTATGGCCGTGAGGGTCGGGCGCTGCGCATGTCCGACTTTATTAATCCCCAGTTGGTCAAATTGGTTGGCGATGTGCTGCGCTCGAAGCAGTCGAGCATGAATGAGCAGTTTGAATATGAAGGGGAGCAATACCTGACTACCATCAGCAAGGTTGAAGGTCTGGATTGGTATGTGGGTATGTATCGCAAGCAATCGAGTGCATTAGAAGCGCTTGAGGCGCTACAGATTAAATTCTTAGCACTTTTTATTCTTTACCCGATTTTGGTCGCCTTGTTGTTGCATCAGGCCCTGTACCAGCTGGTGCTGCGCCGTATTCATCTGCTTGTGGACGCTGTATCCAGCTTTGGTAAAGGCAAGATGGACACCGAATTTCCGCCAGAAGGCAAGGACGAAATAGGCGTACTCAACGGCTCTTTTAAAGACATGAGTGTGGAGCTAACCAATACCATCACCGGCCTTAATCAGCGTATTAAAGAAAAAGACATTGCCGAGCGAGCCGCCAATCGTTTGTCCAAGGCGGTGGCGCATTCGGGCACGGGGGTTTTGATCACCAACTATCAGCTGCAAATCGAATACGTAAACCCAAAAATGCTGGAAATGACAGGTTTTAATGAAGAGCATTTTACCAGTAGTAAATTGCTGAGCGTGATAGCCAAGGAAATGGCGATATTTAACGACGATATCGAGTATGATTTACGTACCCGCAATTATTGGCGTGGCGATACCATGTTGGAGCAAGTCGATGGCAAGGCGCTCTGGGTGTCTCTAAGCGTATCACCTATCCGCGATGAAGAAGGAGGCGTAAGCAGCTATGTGGTGTCGGCGCAGGATATCTCTTTTGTAAAAGAAAGCCAGCGTAAAATGGAACAGCTGGCCTATTTTGATACCCTGACAGGTCTGGCTAACCGTACCTTCTTCCGCATGCAGCTACGTAAATCCATGGCCTTGGCCGAGCGTGGTCACTATGCTTTTGCACTGTTTTATTTCGACCTTGATGAGTTTAAGCGCATTAATGATACCCTGGGCCATGACAGCGGCGACCAACTTTTGGTGGAGGTAGCCAATCGTTTGAAAAATCGTTTGCGTACCGAAGACACCATAGCCCGCCTTGGCGGCGATGAATTTGCCGTGTTGCTCAGTGGGATTGAAAATCATGAGCGCGCTAAAGAGGTGGCACACACCATACAGCGTACCCTGAACCAGCCCATTACTTTAGGCAATAACGAAGTGATCGTCAGTGCCAGTATTGGTATCACCATGGCGCCGGAAGACAGTAGCGAAGAAGACCAACTGCTTAAACATGCGGACTTGGCCATGTACGAGGCCAAAGCCAAGGGTAAAAACACCTATCACTTCTATTCCAGCGAACTTAATGCCGCCGCCAATGAGCGTCTGTATATTGAGAACGAGTTGCGCCAAGGTATTCGCGACAGCCAGTTCCATCTGAATTATCAGCCTCAGGTAGATAGCCGCACCGGTAAGGTATTGGGCTTTGAAGCACTGATCCGCTGGACTCATCCGACTCAGGGGGCGATTTCACCGGTGAAGTTTATTCCTATCGCCGAGGCCACAGGTTTGATTGTTGAGCTTGGAGAATGGGTGCTTCATGAAGCCTGTCGTTTCTCCGCTCGTCGCGCCCAAGCTGGGCTTGAAGCAAATGTTTCCGTGAATTTATCGGTACGTCAATTCCAGGATGCCAATTTGATCCCTAGTCTTGCCAATATTCTTGAGCAGACCAAGGTGGCACCTAAAAATCTGCATCTGGAGCTCACCGAAAGCATGCTGATGGGGGATGTGGATACCGCCATTTCTCAACTGCATGATATCAAGCGCCTTGGTGTGTCGATTTCCATCGATGATTTCGGTACCGGCTATTCATCTCTTAGCTACTTAAAGCGTTTCCCTGTCGATGTGCTTAAGATTGACCGCTCCTTTGTTCAGGATATTCCAGATGATCCGAACGATATGGCGATCACTGCGGCTATTATCGCCATGGCGCAAAAGCTCAATCTTAATGTGGTGGCCGAAGGGGTGGAAACCAGGGAGCAAATGGAATTCCTCAAAGCTAACAATTGCTTTGTGGTGCAGGGTTATTACTTTAGCCCGCCCTTGTCGGAGCAAGCGGTGGCTGAGTTGCCAGAAGTTTTATCCGGCTGTGAATCAGCGGTTGATTAAAGATGTTCAAGGGGCTCTTACGAGCCCTTTGCTATTGGTTGGGCACTACAGCAGTGGGCTGACATCCACGGGCAGGTCAATCAAAATTAATAAGGCGCCCTTGCCACCGTATTCCAGCGGCGCCTGATGCATGGCAATAATATCCGGATGCTGCACCAGATATTGAGGCACCTTGTGCTTTAAAATGCGCTCGCCAATGCCATGTACCACACAGGCGCAGGACACATGCTGCTTTTTGCAGGCACTGATCAGCGCCGCCAGTTCCAGCTTTACCGTTTCCTTGTTCATGCCATGGCAATCGAGGATAAGCTCAGGTGCATAATCCCCACGACGTAACTGCTTAGCCAGATATCTGTCTTCACCTTCTTTGACATAGCTAACCGTACCCTGGGTATCTATATCGGGAATGTACTCATCGGAAAAGTAGAATTCGGTTTTGCTTTGGCGCTGCACCTGTTGGCGCTCGCCTATGTGCTTTTTTTGCCCGCTTGTCAGACGCACAGTGTCGCTTTTCACCCGCTTGGTCGTGCCTATGCTTTGGCGAAATAAATCGATGTCGTCTTGTGATAGTTCGGCGTTGTCCGAACTCGGAGATTGGTGTTTTTTCATGGCCGGGATTTTAGCCAAAAAAAGCGTAAAAACCTAGCGCTAAACAGGCTACAATGACGACATTATCAGCTGAACTAGCAACAGAGTATGAACGAAAACCTTATTAACGACGCTGAGCTACAAGAAGCTCAGCAGGAATTGCATAGCATTAGTGATTGGCTACGCTGGACCACCAGTCAATTTAGCGCCCATGGCATTTATTTTGGCCATGGCACTGACAACGCCTGGGATGAAGCGGTAGCACTTATTTTACCTTCGCTGCACTTGCCCATGGATGCGCCGCAAAACCTGCTTGGCAGTCGCCTCACCAGCAGCGAAAAGGCACACTTGAGTGCGCTTATCGCCAGACGCATTAATGAGCGTACGCCTGTGGCCTATTTGACCAATCAAGGCTACTTCGCCGGCATGCCGTTTTATGTCGATGAGCGAGTACTGGTACCGCGTTCGCCTTTTGCCGAGCTGATCAGCGAGCAATTCTCTCCTTGGGTTCAACACCCAGAGCAGATCACCCGTGTGCTGGATATGTGCACCGGCTCAGGTTGTATTGCCATTGCTTTGGCTCAGGCCTTTGACAATGCTTTGGTGGATGCGGTGGATATTTCCCCGGATGCCTTGGCTGTGGCCGATATCAATATTCAGGATTACCAGTTAGAAGATAGAGTTATGCCGATTCTGTCTGATGTCTTTAGTGGTGTGGGCGATGAAAAATACGATCTGATTGTTGCTAACCCGCCATATGTGGACGCCGAGGACATGGCTGACTTGCCAGAAGAGTTTCACCATGAGCCCGAGCTGGGCCTGGCCTCTGGTGAAGACGGTTTGGATGTCACCCGCGAGTTGCTGGCCAAGGCTTCTGCCCATTTGACCGAGCAGGGCTTGTTATTTGTTGAAGTAGGCAACTCTATGGTACATATGGATATGCTTTACCCCGATGCGCCTTTTACCTGGTTAGAGTTTGAACACGGCGGCCTTGGGGTATTTATGATATCGAAAGCGGATCTTGACGCCTACTTTGGGCAATAAGCGCCGCTGATCTTTCGCGCCATTTGGAATGAGGATGAAATATGGCAGGTAATAGTATAGGGCAGCTGTTTCGGGTGTCCACATTTGGTGAGAGCCACGGCCCCGCCCTTGGTGGGGTGGTCGATGGTTGTCCCGCCGGTTTAGAGCTTGATGAAGCGGATTTACAGGGCGATTTAGACCGCCGTAAGCCCGGGCAGAGCCGTTACACTACGGCGCGTCGTGAAGAGGATAAAGTGAAGATTCTCTCTGGCGTGTTCGAGGGCAAAACCACGGGCACCAGTATAGGTTTGTTGATTGAAAACACAGATCAGCGCTCCAAAGACTACAGCAAGATCAAAGACGTGTTTCGTCCTGGTCATGGTGATTACACCTATTGGCACAAATACGGGATTCGTGATTACCGTGGTGGTGGCCGCTCATCGGCACGGGAAACCGCGATCCGTGTAGCCGCCGGTGCTATTGCCAAAAAATACCTGAAGCAATTCCATGGCATAGAAGTCAAAGCCTGTTTGTCACAGCTTGGCCCCATTAAGGCTGAGCAGTATGATTGGGCGCAGGTCGAGCAAAATGCGTTTTTCTTCCCAGATAGCAGCAAGTTAGATGCTCTGGACGAATATATGCGCGATTTGAAAAAACAAGGCGACTCTATTGGCGCCAAGGTCAAGGTGGTTGCCAGTGGCGTTCCCGTTGGTTTGGGTGAGCCTGTGTTTGACCGCCTCGATGCGGAGCTGGCGCACTCGCTGATGAGCATCAATGCAGTTAAAGGCGTGGAAATCGGCGACGGTTTTGCGGTAGTCGAACAAAAGGGTTCTGAGCACCGCGACGAGCTGACTCCCGAAGGTTTTACCTCTAACCATGCCGGCGGCGTGCTTGCGGGCATTTCCACCGGTCAGGATATTGTTGCCAGCATTGCCCTTAAGCCAACCTCCAGCATTACCGTGGTGGGGCAGAGTATCAACACCAGCAATGAAGCGGTTGAGATGATCACCAAGGGTCGTCATGACCCCTGTGTGGGCATTCGCGCCATTCCTATTGCCGAGGCCATGATGGCTATTACCCTGATGGATCATCTGTTGCGTCAGCGAGGGCAAAACCCTGATGTGCAACTTGAGCATGGGCCCATCCCAGGGCAAAGAGCCTAATAAAAACCCGAATAAACGACGCAGCCTAAGGGCTGCGTTTTTACTTTAGCGGCTAAAGCCCGTACAATCGCGCGGTGTTTTAGATTTCCCCTTAGTTATGCATCAGATTGACGAACTCATCACGCTCTTTGAGCGCACATTTTTTGCCACTTATAACACCCGCTTGGTGCGAGGCGATGTTGAGCCTATTTATCTGCCCGCCGATGACGAGTGTAACTTTCATCGTATCGTTTTCGCCCACGGTTTCTATGCCAGTGCCCTGCATGAAATAGCTCATTGGCTGGTGGCCGGTCAGCGCCGCCGTCAATTGGAAGATTATGGCTACTGGTATTGCCCTGATGGCCGAGATAAGGCGCAGCAACATGAGTTTGAAAATGTCGAAGTGCATCCGCAAGCCATTGAATGGGCGCTGTGTTTGGCCGCGGGTTTTACCTTTAACGTCTCCGCCGATAATCTTGGCGGTGAGCAGACCTGTCGCTTTTCCTTTCAAAAGCGGGTCTATGATAAACTCTTGACCCTGATAGAGCAGGGCTTTAATGAGCGCACCGAGCAATTGCTTCAGGCCTTAGCGCAGCATTATGGTCAAGCTTATCCGCTGCGCCGTGAGCAGCTACAATGGCAACCTCCAAAGGAACTAGATTATGCAGTTTAAGCTGGGTTTTATTATCAATCCTGTAGCCGGCCTTGGCGGTTCGGTGGCTCTAAAAGGCAGTGATGGCGCCGATACCGCGGCTAAAGCCATGGCCTTGGGGGCCGAGCCTAAGGCGCATCTGCGCGCTCGCGCGGCGCTTGAGCAACTGCTGCCTTATCAAGAGAATTTAACCATCTATACCGTCAATGGCGGCATGGGTGAGCAAGTGGCCCGTGAGCTCGGCTTTGACGTTGAGGTGGTGTATCACAGTGCCAGCCCGACCACAGCCGCGGACACAGAGCGAGCGGCGCAATTGCTGTGCGAGCAAGGGGTTGACCTTATTTTGTTTGCCGGTGGCGATGGTACCGCGCGCAATCTATGTCACGCTATTGGCGAGCGAGTGCCAGCCCTTGGCATTCCCGCGGGTTGTAAAATTCACTCCGGCGTCTATGCCATCACTCCCAAAGCGGCAGGCCGTGTGGTGGAAATGCTGGTTAAGGGCGAGCTGGTTACCCTTAGTGAAAGCGATGTGATGGATATCGACGAAGACGCCTTTCGCGCCGGAGCGGTGCGCGCCAAGCGTTATGGTGAGCTGCGAGTGCCAAGCGAACTGCGTTATGTTCAGGCGGTGAAAAACGGTGCTGGTAAGGAAGTAGACGAGCTGGTTCTGGCCGATATCGCCGCCTATGTGGTCAGCGAAATGGATGAAGACTGGCAATATATTATTGGCTCTGGCTCGACCGTGGCCGCGGTAATGGAAGAAATGGGCCTGGACAACACCCTGCTTGGCGTTGACCTGGTTAAAGACCAGGAATTAATAGGCCGCGATATGACAGCTCAGCAGCTGCTCGAGGCCTGTAAAGGCAAGCCGACTAAACTGGTGATCACTCTAATTGGTGGTCAGGGGCATCTCTTTGGTCGCGGTAACCAGCAGTTGAGCCCGGCGCTTATTCGCGCCATAGGCAAAGAAAATATTATCGTGGTGGCCACCAAGGGCAAACTACAGGCCCTTGAAGGTCGGCCACTAATTTGTGATACCGGCGACAGTGCCCTGGACGACGAATTATCCGGTTATATCCAAGTAACCACAGGTTTTAATGACCACGTGCTCTATGCCGTGGGCCACAATGAGGAGCAGTAATGCCTTATTCAAACTATGTAGATGCGGCACAGCGTTTTTTTGACGACCTGGTTGAGCATGCCGATGACGACCAGCTTTTTGCCGGCGGCTATTTGCGCGGTCACTTTGACTTGGCCGTGGGCTATGCCCAAGTAGAAAACCTGGCTTTAAGCCCACAGGAGCTCAACGAGCAAATCGAGCAAAGCCTGGTTAAGGCCTATCATAATGGCGAATTAACAGACACAGATCGTGACCATGTGGTGGTGATTTGGGAGCAGGTGAAAGCCTTGGGCAGCTAAGAGCCAAGGATTTCTAGTTTACAGGCATTAGTTCGTTCTAATGCTTTAGCATGTAGCCTTTATGTTAATTTTCAAGTAGGCTGCTTGTTGTTATTCACTCGGGCCCAGTGCCCGAGTGACTGTTTTTAGGTTAGGAGTCACAAAATGAATAATAATAACGGTGACCAGCAAGGAGCTGCACCAAGTGGCGCAATCGCGCGCTTTCTTAACACCATAGAGCGAGTGGGGAATAAGCTGCCGGATCCGGCGATGATCTTCCTCTTTGCTATGTTACTTATCTGGGTTCTATCCTGGGCCTTCTCGGGCGTGACCTTTGATGTTATTGACCCGCGCACTCAAGCCCCTATAGTGGTAAATAACCTGCTTACTGGCCAGGCCTTGGCGGGCTTTTTGGCTTCCATGGTCACAACCTTTACCAGTTTTGCACCCTTAGGCGTGGTACTGGTGGCCATGCTGGGTGTGGGTGTGGCCGAGCATTCCGGCTATATCAATACCGGCATTAAGTTGATGCTTAAACGCACACCTAAGGCGCTGCTGACGCCCATGGTGATCTTGGTGGGTATTGTGTCACACACAGCCACAGATGCCGGGTACGTGCTGGTAATTCCGCTTGCCGGGGTGATCTTCTATGCCATGGGGCGTCATCCCTTGGCGGGTATCGCCGCGGCTTTCGCCGGGGTAAGTGGCGGCTTTAGCGCCAACTTTATTCCATCGGGCATAGATCCCTTACTGCAAAGCTTTACCCAAAGCGCGGCGCAGATCATCAACCCGAGCATGGAAGTAAACCCGCTTAACAACTATTACTTCACCTCACTGTCGAGCATCTTTATCGTGCTGGTGGGTTGGTATATCACCGACAAAATTATCGAACCGCGCCTGAAAAGCTCAGAAGTGGATGGCAATACCGATGAACTGCCCGCCTTTGATCAGGCCACCGGCAAAGAGAAGAAAGCCTTTTTAATTGCCACCGGCGTTATGCTGGCCGGCTTGGCCTTGTTAGCCTATGTCGCGAGCTTAGATGCCTCCCCGCTGCGTTCCAAAGATGGCAATCTGGCGGACTTTAGTGCGCCGATTATGCAATCCATAGTGCCGCTGATTTTCTTGCTGTTCTGGATCCCCGGTGCGGTCTACGGTTTTGTTGCCGGTACCTTTAAGACTTCCAAAGACATGATCATGGCCATGACCAAGTCCATGGAAGGCATGGCTTACTATATAGTTATGGCGTTTTTCTGTGCCTTGTTTATTGCCGCCTTTGCGCAGTCGAATCTCGGTGCCTTGTTGGCCATTGAAGGGGCTGCGGTGCTTAAGTCTATGTCGCTGCCAAGTGGGGTGACCATAGTCGGTATCATCTTCCTAACCGCCTTTGTAAACCTGTTTGTAGGCTCAAGTTCGGCGAAATGGGCGCTGTTGGGACCTATTTTTGTGCCCATGCTGATGCAGCTGAATATCTCTCCTGATTTAACTCAGGCCGCGTATCGCGTTGGGGATTCCAGCTCTAACATCATAACTCCCCTGATGCCTTACTTCCCGCTGGTAGTGGTCTACTGCCAGAAGTATGTTAAGAATACAGGTATAGGTACTTTGATTGCCATGATGCTACCTTACTCCATCGCTTTCTTGGTGGGCTGGAGCCTGTTCTTACTGGCTTATTGGGGTCTGGGTATTCCGCTGGGTATTCAAGCTTCATATACCTACGGCTAATCGCTCAGGTTAAATATAAGCAAATAAAAAGGCCGCTATTTAGCGGCCTTTGTCGTGTTTGGCGTATTAGTTAAAGCGCCATGTCAGGTTGGTGTAGATATAACGACCACGGGGGTTGTGTACTGAGGACACATAACCGTAAAGGTCGGAATCGCCATCACCAATGGCAAACGGTGGCTCTTCATCGAAGACGTTGTTCATGCCCACAGAGATACGAATATCGTCATTGAAGTTATACGCACCTTGAATATCTACCAGGGTGTGCGAGTCAACGTCACGTGATTTCTGGGTGTCGAAATCAAGGGCACCGTCGAAATCGATATCTGGAGTATCTTCAAACGAGCCTACGTAACTGATGTTCATATTGACATTGAAGTCCTGGAACTCCCAGTTGGTGGCGAATAAACCACGGTGACGCGGGTACTCGTACTCGCCAATATATTCACGGCCATCCTTGTTGAACTCGTGCATATATGACCACTCAAGATTGAACTTGAGCAGACCCATGTCGTCCATATCCATCTTATAGTTGGTGGATATATCGATACCCGAGGCTTCTTGCGAAGAAACGTTTTCAAACGTGCTATGCACCTGTTGGATCACGCCCAGGCTTTGACCTGCTGTTGGAGGAAGACGCACACAAACCGTGCTGTTTTGGTCATTACAATGGGTGTTGTAAATACTACCGAAGTCTTGCTCGTCTATCTTGTTGTCTTGCTCTATGCTCCAGATATCCACTGAAAGTCCGAACTCGTTAACCGGCGCCCAAATAGCACCTAGGTTCCAAGACTCAGACTCTTCCGCTTCCAGATCCGGGTTACCGGCAAACTCGATATTATAGTCGAGTAAGTCACAGTCTTGGCCCGTGGCCTGACAACGATAAGTATCAACGAAGAATTGGCTCTCTTCCGATGGACCTAAGCCAATTTGTGCCAATGATGGCGCTCGGAAGCCCTGAGCCCATGAACCGCGCAGTGAAAACTCGCCGCTTGGTGCCCATTTAAAGGCCACTTTCGGGTTAGTAGTTGAACCAAAGTCGCTGTAGTCATCGTGACGACCGGCAAGCTGTAGCTCAAAGTTATCGCTAAGCGGAATTGAGAACTCCACATAGGCTGCCCACTGGTCACGTTTCGCTGCTGCCGATACTGACTCGGTGCCGAAGATTAAGCCGCGCTGGAATTGGTCATCCGGCACGTCGCTCACGTCTTCTTCACGGTACTCAAGGCCTGCCGCCATCATTACCATTTGGTCGTTAAACTCAAAGGCTTCACCACTGATACTGGCATCGAATGAAGTCATATGTGATTCACCACGACGTACAAGGCTGGTAGTAATACGGTCGATAACGTCAGCTGAGTTTTGCACGCCGCCGAAGGGGTTATAGTTACCGGCATCGATTTCCTGCTGTAGGAAGTCAACACGTACCCAACCCATGGATCGATCACCGCTTTGCTCGGACTTACTGCGACCTTTTTGTGCCGCTACTTCCCAGCCCCAGTCGTTGATTTCACCACGCAGACCGGCAACCAGGCGCAGAGTGTCAGACTCTATATCCCAGCGACGAGCACCGGCATCCACGGTACGGTAACGGCCTATTTCTATGTCTTGACCAAAGGGGTTATATGGGTGGCTGCCAGGAACCGTTAAACCCGCATCTTCATCTAAAGGCGTGGGTGCGCCAGCGGCTTTAGAAGTGTTGTGCTGAGCTGCGATTTCCATAAAGGCAGTGATATCGTTATCGAATTTATAATCGAACTGGGCGATGGCACCGACCCGCTCCGAGGGCGGGGTAATATAGCCATAAGGACCGTAATCGAATAAACAGCTACCACTGGCGGTGGCGCTGTCGGCAGGACAATCCGGGTCAATGGTTTTTACGCCATTAACGTAGAAGTAACCAGGAAAGCCTCGTGATGAACGAAAATCCATGCCACCATAAGGCGATTGGTCGGCCGTGCCCAGAGAGCCCATTTCATCGGCTTCGAGGCCAGTGTTTTTAAAGTAATCAAGAATAACTGAGGCGCTGCCCTTGGCGCTGCTGGTACCCCAGACCACACTGGCAGTGGTTTCTTCATGGTTTGGTCCCGTGGTTCCACCATAGCCGAGGTTAACTTCTATGCCTTCGATGTCTTTTTTCAAGACCACGTTGACTACACCGGCAACCGCATCGGAGCCATAAATGGCCGAGGCGCCGTCTTTTAAGATATCGATACGCTCGATGGCCGATACTGGGATTGAGTTAATATCAACGAAAGAGTTGGTAATGCTCTCGGCAAAGGCACTAATAGCAACGCGGCGACCATTGATCAATACCAAGGTAGCATCCGGGCCTAGACCACGTAAGCTTACCGCGGCACCACCGTTAGCGGTTGAGTCCTGGTTATTGCCGCGGGTCGAGAAGGTACCATTACCGGCAACGGGCATACGCTCTAGGAGCTGTTGCAGGTTGTCGTAACCCATATTGGCAATGTCTTCTTTGCCGATACTTTGCACCGGTGAAGGGCCTTCCATATCGGTACGTTTAATGCGCGAGCCGGTGACTTCGATGCGTTCGACTTTTTCCGCCGTTGCTTCTTCGGCTTGAGCCTGAATCGATACGGATAGCGCGCCTGTGCCTAAAGCCAAGGTGAGTGCAGTGCCAAGAGCACTAGGTGTGAACTTTCTCATCCTGAAATCCTTATTATTATCCCTGTGGGGATTTTTCATTGTCATAATTATCTACTGCTAAATATCCACATAGGAGTGTAGTAGAAATTTAGTAGAAACATAGAATTAACATTGTTAACAAGTGTAAGCAATGCGCCTTTTGGTTGAATCTGTAAAAAAGCGTGTAGATAGATTTACATTGAAGGGCTGTTAAAGGCAGAAATACTGGTTCTTGTGGTACTGAAGGCGAGGGGAGAGAAGAATATTTTGTTACCTGATAATGGGCATAAAAAAAAGCGAACCTGAGTTCGCTTTTTTTATATCTTGTGCTTTAGGGTTCGCTCTTTTTCGCGTGCCCAGTCTTTTTCTTTGGTATCGGCACGCTTATCGTGCATCTTTTTACCCTTGGCGAGGTAAAACTCTAATTTCACCCAGCATTTTTTCCAATACATGGCGGTGGCAATTAAAGAGTAACCTTCGCGCTCGGTGGCGCCGATCAAGCGGTCGATTTCACGCTTATTTAAAAGCAACTTGCGATAGCGCAAGGGATCGCAAATGGTATGGGTTGAGGCGCTGTTCAGGGGTTGGATTTGGCTCCCCAATAGGTAGGCTTCCCCGTTCTTTATATGAATATAGGTTTCGGAGATATTTACCTTACCGGCGCGAATACTTTTCACTTCCCAGCCTTGAAGCTCAAGGCCAGCCTCGAATTTATCGTGTAAAAAATACTCATGACGCGCTTTTTTATTAAGCGCGATGGTATTTGAGGTCGATTTTGCTGTTTTTTTCTTTGCCATAGTGGCGTCATTATACTGATTGTATGTGTATTTACACCAGTTTTTTATTACCTGCTTAGAGCTTGATGTGGAGTTTGATATTAACTCTAAACAGCAGCCTTGCGAATGCCCCTTGGGGCTGGCCCTAAAGCTTGCTAGAATTGCGCTGTTGTGAGGAGAGGTTATGCCACAAATAGAAAAATCAGCGCTGGTGATGTTTAGCAGCAAGGAAATGTTCGACCTGGTCAATGATGTCGATGCATACCCGGAGTTTTTACCCCATTGCAGTGATGCCAAGGTGTTTGCACAGCAGCAAAATCATATGCGCGCCGGACTGGAAATATCCAAGGCCGGACTAAAAAAGTGGTTTACCACCGAAAATACACTTGATGCCGAGCAGCACACCATAGCCCTGGCTTTGGTGGATGGCCCCTTTAAGCATTTGCATGGTCATTGGCAGTTTATGCCTCTGGATGAGCATGCCTGCAAGGTGAGCCTTAAATTGGAATTCGAGTTTGCCAGCAAGTTGGTGGAAATGGCCTTTGGTCGCGTCTTTAATGAGGTCGCTAAAAACATGGTGCAGGCCTTTACCCAGCGCGCCAAAGTGGTGTACGGAGAGCGTTAATGATAGAAGTTGAAGTGGTCTTTGCGTTGCCCGATAAAGCAACCGTGCTCAGTGTTGAATTGCCCAAGGGCAGCACAGCCGAAGAAGCGGTATTGAAATCAGGTATAGTGGACAAGTGCCCAGAAATTGATATGAAAAATCTTACCCTGGGTATTTGGAACCGCACCTGCAAGCTGGATACTGAGCTTAAAGCCGGTGACAGGGTAGAGATTTATCGTCCACTGATTGCCGATCCTAAAGAAGCGCGACGTAAACGCGCGGAAAAAGCCAAAGAAGAAGGCCGAGCCAATAAAATCACTGGCGCCAAGGTGAAAAGCGATGACCCTAGGGTCTGTTGACCTTTGTTGTTCGTTTCTGCAGCAGTTTGTAGTGTATTTATACAAGGCGGCACATGTGTGGTGTAGTTATTCTACATAAACATGTAACAACACAGTAGAAATGCGCTACAAGCGCTGCCCTACGGGTTCATCTAAACGCATCCTGCTCTGTGTTGCTCGCTATGAACATAGGCGAGCAAGACCGAAGCAATGCTTCGCAGCTTAGCGAGGTGAGCGCATGGATGCGCGATGTAACCAAGCTTCATGGATGAATTTGAACACATAAATCAGTGATTATATTCATCAGAATGCGTTTAGATTGAACATAAAGTAAACCGCAAAGATAAACAGACCCTAGTAACTAGCACAGCAGTGATACAAAAAACGCGGCCAATGCCGCGTTTTTAGATCATCCCGAGAGTTTTGTTATTGTTCTAACGGGGTATTAAAGTCTTCTGGTTGCTCGTAATCTTCCGAGCTGATGCTTACCAGACGCTCATCGGCAAATTGCAGCTTCAGCTGTTTGCGTTGTTCAGACTGGCGGTCAAGGTTGAAAACATAAAGGTAATACCAGGTATCCTTGTCGAAAGCATCCTGTGCAACCGGCTTGCCAAGTACATAAAGCACTTGCTCGCGGCTCATATCAACACGTAATTTATCAACGTCGGATTGTTCTAGAAAGTTACCCTGGGGAATATTGATGCGGTAGACCCAACTAGAGCATGCACTTAAACTACTGCACACAATAACCATGGCTGCTACTAGCGAAAACTGTTTAAACCACTGCATGTTCGATTATCAGTCCTTATTTATTGTTGTTAGCATGATACCCATTCGACACCGAAGGTAAAGCGCGAAATCATAAATCATATTAATTCTGTTAAGTATGTAGCTATTTAAGTGAATTGGTATAAGACCCCAACCGAGGTAATTAGTTTAATGAGTTTAGAAAAATCCGAGTTGTGGTGGCTGTATATTGTGCAAACAAAATACGGCCATTGGTATACCGGGGTCAGCAATAATGTTGCCAAACGCCTGCAGGCTCATGAGCAGGGCAAGGGGGCGAAAAACCTCAAGGGCAAGGGGCCGTTAACTTTAGTCTTCACCATGCCTGTGGGCACGCGCAGTGATGCCTGCAAATTAGAGATTGAGGTTAAAAAGCGTAGTCGTGCAGGCAAAGAAAAGTTTATTCACGAACATGAAAATCATCGCAGTGAGCTCCTAGCAACTCCCCAATAAACTGGGTTAATAGTTGCAGCGTTTGTGTATACCGCTTGCCGTGGATTTGCGCTAACGTGTCGCTTGTTTGATGATAATGGGGGGCATCTGCGGCGGTGACAAAGATAAAGGGCAATTTTTGCCGGGCAAAAGCCCAATGATCGCTGGCTCTTAACCAGTCGATACGCTCGCCATCAAGACGGCGATTTATACTGCGGTTGCTTCTGGTCAACTGGGTTTTTATTGGGCTGTTATCTAAATGCGTTTTCGCCATCGGGCATAACGGCTCTCGGGTATAGAAAAACAAGCGACTGTTGGCGCGCGGCAGATTAAGCATATCGAGGTTAATATTAAGGCGCACCGCATCATGGTCTTTGTTTTCGACAAAGTGTTTGGCGCCATGCAGGCCATTTTCTTCGGCGTCGAAGGCGGCAAAGGTGATGTGCTTACGCAGCGGATGTAATTGCTCGGCGAGATACAAGATGGCGGCGACGCCAGAGGCATTGTCATTGGCTCCGGGGTAATAATTATGCCCTGAGTGTCCCAAATGATCGTAATGAGCGCTGATCACCACACAATTTTGCAGGCAATCATTGCTGATAATATTACGCCCTTGACCCTGTTGAAAAAAGCCCTGCTTAAAGGCAAAGGGCTGCACCTGAGTTTGATACCCCAATTGTTGTAACCGCTTTTGCACATAGTCACCGGCTTGTGCACCAGTGTCGCTGCCCGCTTTACGCCCCGCCAGAGCCTCGCTGCTCAGGTAGGTTAAGTCTTTGTGCCATTGTGGCAGCGTTGTCGCCATGGCCGGGTTTGCCGCCAGCACAATTAGCACAGTGGCTAAAAATATATGTCTTTTCATCGATTGTTAGCGATTAGCTCTAGGCTTGCCAGTTTGCCGCGATAACGTAACTTATCATAGTCAAATTGCGCCCGCTTTTGCGCCATCAGCAAGTAGCGGCGTGTGGCCTTAATGTCGCCCATCAAATAATAAGTATGAGCCATGCCGAAGTAGCTTTCGTGAATACGCTCGTCCAGTTCGCGGGCCTTACGAAAGTGATTAAGGGCCTTAACATACTGTTTTTGTACCAGGCTGTCGTTCCCCAGGGCAATATGATAGTAGGGGTTGTCTTTGCGCATTTGCGCCAGCTTGTGCTCTATCTCCTTAGCTTGTTGCTCGCGCCCAGTATGGCGATACAGGATCGCCAGATTACCGAGCGCCGTGTTGTTATCCTTGTCGATATTGATGGCGTATTGATAGACGCGCTCGGCGCGCTCGAAATCATTGAGTAAACGATAGAGTATGCCTAAATTACCCCAGCCGCCGGAGTAATAGGGATCCATTTGTGTGGCCGCATAGAAGTAACTGTAGGCGCGTTCATAATCTTGCTCAACCAAGGCGACAGCGCCCTTATTGTTATAAAACATGGCGGCGACGCGCTCTTTAGTGATGTCTGTGATTTTAAACTGGCTACCGGATAAATCCGGGGCAAAGTCCACGGTTACCTCACGTTCGGCGTTGTAAAGTTCATAAACCTCGGGGCGGTTACGACGCGGCGTATATAAGCGCAGGTTAATATGGCCGGTGAGCAGGTTATAGCCGCGATTAAGGGCCCAGTATTCGGGAATATGTACGCGCTGGAATTGCCCCTGAAGACCCAAGTGTTCGGCCATGCTAAAGGCCAAAATGGACAGCGACAAACAGTTGGCATTGAGTTGCTTATAGGTTTGCGCTGCAGTCAGGGTGGCGCCGGATTGATAGCGCACGCTTTTGTCGCCGTTTTCCAAAATGAGCATCATTAAGCGCTTGGTGGCGCTGAGATTACCTGAGCGGGTGGCAAAGGCATTGTTTAATTGCGCTTTCATCGTACTGGTAAGCGCGAATATTTCCTCCAAACTTTCCACCGGCTGGGCCTGGAGCTGCGGGTGTTGCGCCAAATTAATAGGTGGTGCAGGGAGCTCTTGGACTTGTGTGCTATTACAGCCCCATAACAGTAAAAGTGGGATAACCAAGGTAATTAAAGCGCGCATACTAACCTCCACGGCTCAGGCGTATCTAAAACTTAGAACCCAATCCTTGGAAGAATACTCATTTAAGTATAGTTGAGGCTGATGCTTCACCGGCAGGTGAATTGTTACAAAGCATGAATGGGTGTTTGATTCATAAAGAAAAAAGCCCTGCGCATAGGGGCAGGGCCGAAGGGAGTCACAGCGATTAAGGGCGCTGTTTATACAATCTTTTTCATTGCCGACATATAGCTGCGCAGCTTGGTGCCGACGATTTCCACTGGGTGGTTACGTAGCGCTGCATTCACCTGGATCAGTACCTGGTTATCAACGCCATTGTCTGTTTGCTCCAGACCGCGGCCGATCACATCCGTGTCGATATCGCGCATAAAGTCTTGTAGCAGGGGTAAACAGGCATGGTTATACAAGTAACAGCCGTATTCTGCGGTGTCAGAGATGGTGCGATTCATCTCATAAAGTTTTTTACGGGCTATGGTATTGGCGATAAGCGGCGTTTCATGAAGCGATTCATAATAGGCCGACTCGTCTTTAATGCCCGCTGCTGTCATGGTTTCATAGGCCAATTCAACACCGGCTTTAACCATGGCTATCATTAAGATACCGTTGTCGAAAAACTCCTGCTCGCTGATATGCACATCGCTATTTTCTTGCTGTTCAAAGGTGGTTTCTGCCGTTTCTGCACGCCAGCTCAGTAATTTAACATCGTTTTCGGCCCAATCCGCCATCATGCCTTTGGAGAAATCACCGCTGATGATGTCATCCATATGCTTGTTATAAAGCGGGCGCATAATGGTTTTGAGCTCTTCGCTTAGGGCAAAGGCCTTTAATTTTGCCGGGTTGCTCAAGCGGTCAAGCATATTGGTCACGCCGCCGTGTTTAAGTGCTTCGGTGATCACTTCCCAGCCGTATTGAATCAGTTTGGCGGCGTATCCGGCGTCTATGCCTTTTTCCACCATTTTATCGAAACACAGTAGTGAGCCGGTTTGTAGCATGCCGCATAATATGGTTTGCTCACCCATAAGATCCGATTTTACTTCGGCTACAAAGGATGACAGCAAAACGCCAGCGCGATCGCCACCTGTGCCCGCGGCATAGGCTTTGGCCTGAGCCAGACCCTTACCTTGAGGATCGTTTTCCGGGTGAACGGCGATAAGCGTAGGTACACCAAAGCCGCGTTTGTATTCTTCACGTACTTCTGAGCCCGGACATTTAGGCGCCACCATGATCACTGTGATGTCATCACGGATCTGCTTGCCTTCTTCAACTATGTTAAAGCCATGAGAGTAAGCCAAGGTCGCGCCTTGCTTCATCAGTGGCATGACCGCATCAACCACGGCACTGTGTTGCTTGTCCGGAGTCAGGTTTAATACCAGATCTGCTTGTGGAATAAGCTCTTCATAGGTGCCGACTACAAAGCCATTTTCGCTGGCATTAAGAAATGATTGGCGCTGCTCGCTAATGGCTGACTCACGTAGCGCATAGCTAACATTTAGGCCTGAATCACGCAGATTTAAACCCTGGTTGAGGCCTTGAGCACCACAGCCGACAATGACCAGCTTTTTGCCAAGCAGTACCTGGACGCCGTCGCTAAACTCGCTACGGTCCATAAATTCACATTGCCCTAATTGTGCCAACTGCTCACGCAGCGCCAGAGAGTTAAAGTAATTTGCCATTGTCGGTCCTTAAAAATAGAAGTGCTGCAAATAGGTCTGCTATTGAATGTAGGCAAAATAGTGTATTGCGTAAAATGATATATTTGCATTATTGTATTGCAGATATTGAAACGAGGTAACCATGCAACATAAGCAACTCCATTACTTTTTGGCGCTCGCCGAGACCCTGCATTTTGGTCGCGCCAGCGCGCGCTGTTATATCAGTGCCTCGACCCTGAGTCGCAACATTAAGCAGCTAGAGCAGGAAGTGGGGAGCGAGCTGTTTGTGCGTGATAATCGTCAGGTACAGCTGACCTCTGCCGGTATGCACTTTATTCAATATGCCAAAAGCACCTTGGCTCATTGGCAGCAATTCAAAACCAGCCTGAGCCAAGAGCAGGAAATAGCCGGAGAGCTCAGTATTTATTGCTCCGTCAGTGCCGCCTACAGTTTTTTAAACCCCTTGTTATCGGCACTGCGTCAGCGCCACGGCAAAATTGAAATGAAATTGCATACCGGCGACCCGGCTCAGGCGCCGGAGCGGGTATTGGATCACCATGAAGATGTGGCCATCGCTGCCAGGCCCGAGCGTTTGGCGCAACAATTGGCCTTTTGTCGTTTAGGTTGGTCTGAGCTGGTGTTTATCGCCCCAAAAATTCCCTGTGAGGTGAGCCAGCAGATCAATCAGGGCGGGGCCATTGCCTGGGAGCAACTCCCCTTTATTATTCCCGAGCAGGGGGAAAATCGCACCCGTTTGATTAATTGGTGGCGAACAAGGCGGATACAGCCGCCCATTTATGCTCAGGTCAGTGGCCATGAGGCCTTGGTTTCCATGGTCAGCTTGGGGTTAGGGGTGGCCTTGATACCGCAGGTGGTGCTTGAGAACAGTCCTTTTAGTGATAAGGTGCAGGTAGTGAAAGTAGGTGATGCGCCGCGGCCTTTTGAGATTGGGTTGGTGGCCTTGCAACGACGCCTGTCTGAGCCTGTGATCGGCGCCTGCTGGCAGTTGGCGGAGCAATTATAAATGGCGTCTAAGTGACCAGAGCGGCTTAATTTGTTAACAATTGTTATTGCATACTGAACAAAACCTTGACTGTTGCTAGGATAGCGGCACTTTTATTTTCGGGAAATTATTTTCGGGAAAGCTTATGCGTTTAGGGCTTCATAATTCGGTGTTAAGTGTCGCCTTGGCTGCATTTGCCAGTGGCGTACAAGCCAATGAGCTGCCCTTAAAGCAATGGCATCTTGGTCTTAACATCGGCTATGGGATGATGACCAATCCGCTTTATGGCGGCGGTGATATGCCCTTATTTCTGGTTCCCGATGTCGCCTATTACACAGATACCTGGTATCTCGACAATAATCAGCTGGGCTACAGCTTTGTTAACCAGGACGAACATGTACTCAGCCTGATCACCGAGGTTAACCCAGAAACCAGGTTTTTTGTCGATTGGCATCCGAGCAGTGTCTTTGCGTTGCAACAAATGGGCAATAACAGCATCTTGAACGCCGATGGCCCGGTCAGAGTAAGAGTCGATGATCTGGATAAACGCCATTGGGCACTTGATGGCGGTTTTGAATATCATTATTTCTCCCCGATAGGACAGTTTCAGGTCAAGGCTTTGGCGGATATCAGTGATGTTTACCGGGGTTGGCGCGCTCAGGCAAGCTGGCGCTGGGGATACCGCTTTGAACACTGGCTGGTGGAGCCTACTTTAGGTATCAATTACAGTAATAACGAGCAGAACGACTATTTTTATGGTTTAAGCCGAGAAGAAACAGGCGGTTATGCGGATATTCTTGTTGGGAGCAGTATTCAGCCCTATGCTAAAATTGATCTCAGCTATATAGTCGATGAACGCAATGCGCTGCGTATGCATTTAGGGTATATCGATTACCATACTCAGGCCAAGGCCAGCCCATTGTTTAAAGAGTCTTCTTCGTTGACCTTATTTATCGGTGTGAAGCACCTTTTTTAGCATGATGAGTGTGGCGGCAACAGCAATGATCGGCAGTGCGGTGATGATAACAGCCATGCCCGCGTACAGTGACGAACTGCTGGAGATCTCGCCGCAATATTGTGTGGTTGAAAACAAAGAACAGGCCTGTACAACTGAGGTCAATATTCGCTGGACTTTGCCCGAAGCTATTCCCGTGTGCTTGCTGGAAAATAAGCGCACTTTGGGCTGCTGGCCCGCGCAGCAACAGGGGTTGTGGCAGTATAAAGCCGAGGTTCATCTGCCAGCCATATACTCCCTCACTCACGCGCACACAGGCGAATTAGTCGTAGATACCCAGCTGGAATTACAAACGTTACGCAGCTCGCGTCGACGCTTACGTTCCGTGTGGAGTTTTTTTTAATTCAGGAGTTGGCCGATGGCGAACATACTCTTAGTCGAAGACGATCTGGCTCTACAGGAGCTAACCCGGGACTACTTACAACAGAATAATCTCGATGTGGCGGTGTTATCTCGCGGTGACGAGGTAATGGATTATGTGCAAAAGCATCAAGTGGATCTGATGATTTTAGACGTGATGCTGCCGGGCAAGGATGGCTTTGCCGTATGCCGCGAAGTCCGTGATAAGTATTCTTTCCCTATTTTGATGCTGACCGCCAAGGGTGAAGATTTCGATCAGGTGATAGGGCTGGAATTGGGCGCCGATGATTATGTTATTAAACCGGCAGAGCCCAGAGTGTTGCTGGCACGTATTACTGCCTTGCTGCGTCGTACTCAGGAGCAGGACAAGGTGGTACAAAGTGTGAGCTTTGGCGAGCTGAAAATAGATAAAAACAGCCGTATCGTTACCTTAAAAGGCGATGAGATCACCCTTACTTCCCATGAGTTCGAGTTACTTTGGTTGCTTGCCAGCAATGCCGGTGAAGTATTAAGCCGTGAATACGTGCATGAGCAAATGATCGGCCGCCAATACGATGGCTTAGATCGCACCGTGGATGTGCGTATCTCGCGCCTTCGTAAAAAGCTCGGCGATAACAGTGATAAACCCTATAAGATCAAGACGGTTTGGGGTCAGGGTTATCTCTTCGTCAGTGATGCCTGGAGTTAATAACTAGTTTGGGCAAACTCTTTGTCAGCCTTTACTTATATATTATTGTTTCTCTGGTCATAGCGACCGGGGCCATAGAAAGGCTATGGCCCATAGAGGAGCAGTCGACGCCCTTGGCGATGGAGCTGGGCAACAACTTTAAGGCTCTGGCGCAAAGCGAACTCGGCCGTCAGTATATTAATAGCCAATACCCCATGCGCTTGTTGCAGCGCAGCGATATCTCCCTCCCAAATGAGCTCGGGCAACGTCTGGATCAGGCGCAGGCCGTGCATGTTTTTGATGCCGAAGAACATTTGCTTTGGTATGTGCCCCTTGATGATCAAGAGTTACTGCAAATAGGCCCGGTGGAATTGCCAAAGGCCCCAGGAGAGAACTTTGTTGGCCCCTATTTATTGGTTTTGCTGGTGGTTGGCGCGCCAGTAGGGCTGTGGAGTCTGATGCTGTGGCGCGATTTCAATAAACTCAGTGAAACCTGTGCTCAGGTGGATGGCCGCACCGATATTAACGTCAGCGGTATGGGCCGCTCCTTCTTATTACCCATCACAGATGCCTTGCAAGTGATGCAGCAACGTATTTATAGCCTGCTCAATGCTCAGCGCGAACTTACTTCTTCCGTTTCCCATGAATTTCGCACACCCCTGGCCCGGCTTAAGTTTGCTCTGGCCATGCTAGAGCAGGGCAGTGACGAAAAGCAGCAAAAGTATATGCAGTCCATGACCTCAGATATTACCGAGCTGGAAAATCTGGTCAGTGAAATGTTGCACTATGCGCGCCTGGATGCACAAGGACCAACCTTGGCGCTGGAGCTGGTCGACCTTAATGAGCTGGTCGATAATATGGTGGAAAAACTGAACTTTGATAGCAAGGTGCGCATTGAAGTGCAGCACGAGCAACCTAACTTGTATCGCTGTGACCCACACTTTTTAGCCCGCGCCCTGCAAAACCTCCTCGGCAATGCCCTAAAACACGCCCGCCATCATATTCAGGTGCGTATCTGCTCCAATGAAGAGCAATGCGATGTTTATATTGAGGATGATGGCGCCGGTATCGCAGAGTCAAAACGCGCCGATATCTTTAAACCCTTTACCCGCCTTGACCAAAGCCGTGCTAAAAGCACAGGTGGTTATGGCCTGGGGCTGGCTATCACAGCGAAAATTGTGCAGTGGCATCAGGGCAAAATCAGTGTCGATGACAGCGCCTTAGGGGGTGCTAAGTTCGTTATGTCACTGCCGCAGAGTAAGTCAAAGCTCAATTAGTTCCTCTTTATGCAACATGTGTTATCAAAACTAATAACTTAATTTAAATAAATTAATAAATGATATTGATTGTTATTTACGTATCGTTATAATGTGCTCCCAATTACAAACAAGAATGATTATTATCTACTTTTGGGTGACAACATGAACTTGCGCAAATCTCTACTGACTACCGCTGTACTAGCAGCAACCTTAGGCCTGACCGCATGTGGCGGTGGCTCAGGCTCGGATAACGAAGGCACAACTCCTCCACCGGTAAACAAAGCTCCTACAGATATTGCTGTTTCAGCAAGTTCGGTCAATGATGACCAGGTAGGTTTTGTGGTAGGGACACTTAACGCAACGGATGACAGCACCTCGGGTTTAACCTTCTCATTAGCGGCCGATGAAGCCCTGTTTGAAATTGTTGATGGCACCAGGTTAAAGCTAAAAGAGGGCATCGCCCTTAACTTTGAGCAGCAAAGCGATGCCAAGGTGACAGTGACGGTAACAGACGCAGGTGGCTTAACCTTTAGCAAAGAATTGACCATCAGCGTTGAGGATGTTGACGCTGAAAACGGTGTAAACATCTATGAATTTGCCTCTAAACTGGGCGCTGGTTCATCGGTTTCTTACAGCGGCCAGATCGCTCGCCACGCACTCTCTGCGGAAATTAAGCACTTTATCGGTCAGTTAACAGATGACCATATAGCTACTAATGGTCTAACTGGTAGCCAAGTTAGAGAGCAGCTAATGCTGCTTTGGGGTGACTATGAAACGGTTAAAGACAGCAGTCTTAAATTTGTTGGTGACCTAGAAACCAAGCAGCGCTCATTTGCAGAAATTTCTTCTTCGGGCAAAGAGCTTAGTCTAAAAATTGCAGGTAAAGACAGCCTAGACAAAATGCACAAGGCCTGGCAGGAAGAAGGTAATTTCTTAGGTTGGACTGATTTCGGCACACAAGCAAAGACGCCTGAAGGTTTGATCTTCCATTACTTCGATTTGTTGGCCGCCAACATAGATAAATTCAATAGCGGTGAAATGCTGGTCGACCCGGATGGCAACAGCATCACCAAGCTTTATATCACTGAATCAGGTTTAGATTTAAACCAGTTAATTCAAAAGCATACCCTTGGCGCTTTGATGTTCTCACAAGGTACCGATGATTACTTAGATCAAGGTCTTGAAGAAGATAACATTAGCGGCGATCTCTACACTTCGCTTGAGCACCAGTTTGATGAAGGCTTTGGTTACTTCGGTGCGGCGCGTAACTACCTGGAGTACAGCGATGATGAGCTTGCTGGTAAAGGCGGTCGCGAGGCTTTCGCCTCAGGGTATAACGACTATTCTGGCGATGGTCAGATCAACCTTACTTCTGAATATAACTGGGGCAACTCGACCAATGCCGCCAAGCGTGACCGTGGCGCCACGGTAACCACGGATTTCTCGGCGGCGGCGATGAATGCCTTTATCGCCGGTCGTAAGATTATCAACGACAATGTAGGCGCTGCGCTTAACACTGAGCAAATGGATGCTCTAACAGTTCAGCGTGATATCGCCGTAGCTAACTGGGAAAATGCTATTGCTTCTACCGTTGTGCACTATATCAACGAGACGCATGCTGACTTAGACACGATTGCAGCCGGTATTGCTGCGGATGGTTACACTGCGGATGACTTTGCTAATATGGCTAAGCATTTCTCGGAAATGAAGGGCTTTGCCATGAACTTCCAGTTCAGCCCATTCTCGCCGTTCAATGCTGCGGCTAATGAAGGTAAATTTGCCCAGTTGCACGGTTTGCTAGGCGATATGCCGATAGTATCAGATGCAGCAGCCATTGCCGCATATCAGGCGAACTTAATGGCGGCCCGTGACTTACTGCAAAGCATCTACGGCTTTAACGCCGACAATGTTGCTAACTGGTAAGCAATGAAACAAGGCAGCACGCCCATATAATAACTTTAAAGGCTAGTCGCGAGCTTATTCGCGCCTGGCCTTTTGTCGTTTTCAGCACCTCCCGGCAACTGGGAGTTTGGCTAAATAGGATGAATTATGACTACTGCGAATTTTCGCGTTAAAACCCTGGCACTTGCCTTGACCCTGGCCCTGGTAGGCTGCGGCGAGAGCACTTCAAGCTCACAGGGCGAAGGCTTTAATAATGGCGGCGATCAAGGGGTTATCACCAACCCGACTACTTTCGATGAAGCCGGGCTGGTTGCCAGCTTGGTCGATAATGTAATTACACCTGCTTACAGCTTGTTTTATACCCAGGCGCAAGCCCAGCGCACGGCCATTGCCGATTATTGCGCCCTGGAGCAGGCGAGCATAGAAAGCAGCTCTGAGCAGGCGTTAGCAGCGATGAGTACGGCGCAAAATGCCTGGTTAGATACCATGGGCGCCTGGCAACAGGTTGAAGTGATGCAAATGGGGCCACTTCTTAGCAACAGTGGCGAGCTGCGTAACCGCATCTATTCATGGCCGGCTATTAGCCGCTGCGGCATCGACCAGGATGTGGCCTACCATCAGGACGGAGTGATCAACCTGGACCCTAACCGTCCATACGATATCAGCACCCGCACCGCCACTCGCCGTGGCTTGTTTGCGCTGCAACATGTGTTATTTAACCCCCAGTACGACCATCACTGCAGCATCGCCAATGAGGCACTGGCCGATTGGAATAGCCTAACCGAGCTAGATCGTAAGGTGGCCCGTTGTGAATACGCGGTTACTGCTGCAGACGACCTGATAGTATCTGCCGAGGAGCTACTGAATAAATGGCAGGGTGATAATGGCTTTGCGGCACAGTTGAAAAGCGCCGGTGAGCCGAATTCTCAGTTTGAAAACGCCCACGTTGCCTTAAATCATATCTCCGATGCCATGTTCTACCTGACTGAAATGGTGAAGGATAAAAAGCTGGCCGAGCCCATCGGCATTTTACCTAACTCCTGTGGTACTTCGGCCTGTGCCGAGGACGTGGAAAGTCTGGATGCAAAAAGCTCGCTTGCCAATATTCAGGCTAACCTCTTGGCGTTTGAAGCCCTGTTAGTGGGTCAACAGCAAGGCCAGGAGGCCTTGGTGGGCTTTGATAATTATCTGGATGAAGAGCAGGCGACGGCCACCAAGGAGCGCATGTTGCAAGCCATTAGTGAGACCAAGGCAGCCATTGCCGCCATCGACTCGAGCCTGGCCAGCGCCCTTATCGACAATGAGCAGCAGGTACGTGACGTTCATACCAAGGTGAAAGCCATTACCGATGAGCTGAAAAACGACTTTATTAACGAACTTGCCCTTGAGCTTCCGGCTACTTCTGCCGGCGATAACGACTAAGGAAGACCATGAATTACAGTAAATTAGCCTTAGCCGTAAGCATCGCGGCGCTGGGATTTAACGCAGTTGCCGATGAAAAAAAATCTCTTGAGCATATTCAAATTATCAGCCACCACGACAAGCTGCGTACCGAAGCCGGATCCGCGACTTTAATTGGTGAAGAACAACTCGAAGAGTTTGAATTTGACGATATTCACCGCGTGCTTTCACAGGTGCCTGGCGTCAATATTCGTGAAGAAGACGGCTTTGGTTTACGTCCGAATATCGGTTTTCGCGGTGTGACTCCCGAGCGCAGTAAGAAGATCACTATCTTGGAAGACGGCGTGTTAATCGGCCCTGCACCTTACTCGGCGCCGGCGGCTTATTACTTCCCGGTAACCACGCGCATGACCGCGGTGGAAGTATTTAAAGGCCCGGCGGCCATTAAATATGGCCCGCAAACCGTGGCCGGTACGCTAAACCTGGTTAGTCGTCAGGTGCCCGATTACGCCACCGGTGGCATTGATTTAGCAGTGGGCGGCGATGGTTACAACAAGGCCCATGGTTATTACGGCGACCGCCAGGGTAACTTTGGCTTCTTGGTTGAAGGGTTGCACCTGGAGAGCGATGGTTTCAAAGAACTCGATGGCGGCGGCGACACTGGCTTTGAAAAAGACGACTTCCTAGTGAAGTTGGATTATCAGCTTGATGGCGAACGTTTTGATCAGCGTTTTGAGCTTAAGCTTTCTTATGCCGATGAATTGTCAGATGAAACCTATTTAGGCCTAACCGACAGCGATTATGCACAAAATCCATACCGTCGTTATGCGGCATCGCAACCGGCGCAAATGGATACAAAACACACCCAGGCGATGTTCACTTACCAGTTGAGTGCACAGGACTTTGACCTGACCACCCGTGTCTATCGTAATGATTATGAGCGAGCCTGGCTTAAACTTAACGGCGTTGGCAACACCAGTGCCAGCCTCTCCGATATTCTTGCCAGCCCGGAGGAGTTTGCAGAGCAGTATCAAGTGATCACTGGTGAGCGCAATTCAGTGGTGGCCGGTGAAACCACCTATTACCTAACCATGGGCACCAATGACCGCGAATACTATTCGCAGGGGATTCAGGTCGATGGTAACTGGCGCACCGCCTTGTTCGGTATGGATCACAAGGTGTCTTTTGGGGTGCGTTTCCATCAGGACGAAATAGAGCGTAACCATTTTGAAGACACCTATGCCATGGTGGATGGCTTTAATACCAAGGTTGCCGATACTCGTCACTTCACCACAGAGAATACCGAATCGACCGACGCCTGGTCGGTTTACCTGGAAGATCAGGTGACACTCGGCCAGCTTACCCTGGGTGTGGGTGTACGCGGTGAATTAATGGATATGGAGTACCAAAACGACAAGCCGGATCTGGCCGATGACTATCAGCAAAAGACCACTCGCATCTGGCTGCCGGGTGTCAGCGGTTTTTATCAGTTAAATGAAGACAGTGGCTTATTATTCGGTGTGCATCAGGGCTTTGTGCCATCAAGCCCTGCGGCTCCTGTACGTGCCGGTGAAGATGACTTTGAGAAAAGCGTGAACTACGAGTTCGGTGGCCGCTTTAACGATGGCGTGACCCGCTTTGAAGTGATCGGCTTCTTTAACGATTATTCTAATTTGATCGAAAGCTGTGGTCAGTCAAACTGTGGTTCTCAGGGCCAGCTGGACAGAGAGTTTAGCGGCGGAGAAGTGGATGTATGGGGTGTTGAGTCACAATTGGCGCAAACCTATCCGTTGAATCTACATCTGGATATCCCTATGAGCCTGACTTACACCTACACACAAAGCGAATTCAAGGAGGAGTTGTTCTCCGAATTCGTGCAGTGGGGCCATATTCGTAAGGGTGATCGTCTGCCTTATTTGCCAACTCACCAGGCTACTTTAAGCATTGGTTTGGCACATCAGGATTGGGCGCTGGATATGCTGGTTAAGTATGTCAGCGATATGCCTGAGACCGCAGGCGTTGGCTACGAAGGTTTTGAGCTGGCGTTGGCTGGTGAAGAAGTGCCGGCCACGACCGTGGTGGATTTGGCTGCCCATTACGAGCTTGGTCAATACGGCCGCTTATATGCCAAGGTTGATAATTTGTTGGATCAGGATAAGATCATCAGCCGCCGTCCGTACGGTGCTCGCCCTGGCAAGCCACGTACTTTATCCATTGGCTACAAGTATCAGTTTTAATTGGAAAGGGTCATGATCGAGACAATTTGGCAAAGTATTGCACAAACGCCTGATTATCTTTTTGATGCCAATAAACGTATTTTTATTGGTTATATCATCATGGCCCTGCTATTAGCCCTGTTAGTTTATACTAGGCGCAAAGGCAAAGCCTCGCCGTGTGGTTTTTTGCGCTATGTGTTTGCAAAAAAGATCTGGTGGGCCCCCAGTGCCCGCCAAGACTACCAACTCTGGATTTACAACCGTATCCTCAAGGCCTTGCTTTTCGCTCCTGTGGTTCTGACCATGGTGCCGATAGCGCTCGGGACGACCGAGGTACTTGAGAGCGCATTTGGCCAACATAAGCCCTTGGCGATAAGCGAGGCAAGCGTGGTGGTTATCTTTACCATCTTGTTGTTTTTGGCCGATGATTTCTCGCGCTTTATTCTTCATTATGCCCTGCATAAAATTCCGTTTTTATGGCACTACCATAAGGTTCATCATTCCGCGAAGGTGCTGACACCTTTTACCATTTATCGCTCCCATCCGCTCGAAAGCTACCTCTATGCTTGTCGTATGGCCTTATCACAGGGCCTAGTGGTGGGGCTGTGCTACTACCTTTTTGGTAATACCTTGTCGATGTTCGATATTCTCGGTGCCAACGTTTTTGTTTTTGCCTTTAATGCCATGGGCTCTAACCTGCGTCATTCCCATGTCTGGCTGAGTTGGGGCAAGGGCGTGGAAAAATGGTTTATTAGCCCGGCTCAGCATCAAATTCATCACAGCGATAATCCGGCGCATTTTGATACTAATTTAGGATCCGCTTTGGCAATTTGGGACAGACTGTTTGGCACCCTGATCCGCGCCGATGAAGTGGGTAAAATCAATATAGGCGTTGGTCAATACGATGCCGGCCACAATTCCATCTGGGCAATTTATACCAAGCCCTTTGTCGACTCTTTTGCCACTTTAGTACCGGAGCGCTTTAAAAGTCGGGCGCAAAAACAGCCTGAGTCTTAAACGGCGTAACTTCTGGATGTCATGAGAGAGAGGGGGAATAGGCTGGCGACGGGCATTGCCAGCCTATTAAAGTGAGGGAATAGGCCCTCATAAACTAGTGATATGTTTTGGCTTTGGCAAAGCCCATTTCTTTGAGCTGAGTAATTAAATCTGGGTCATCTATACGCGTCGGTGTGCTCTTAGTACGCATAGCGTGATCTTTGGGCACCTGATAAAGATCCAGCATCTTCTGGAATAACACGTAACGCATGTACTGGGGGGTTATTCCCGCATCTTGAAGCGAATCAAGCTGTAACTGCACATCTTGCAACTGCTTTGTATCTGGGTCCTGTAATGTCGTCATCTTTTTGTTGATGGACATACCACCTCCTACCTTGAGTACTGCGCCTTATACCAATTCACTTAAATAGCTAATCATTCTAGCGGGCTAAATATCGTGCTAACTGTGTTGAAATTTTTCGATGTAGAATAACTACATAAGAAAAATTCCGCCTTGTTATCACATCATTTATCCAGCGCTATATCTGATCACATACTTAACAGAATTGGTATTAATACTGGCGTAAAGCGAACTCAAATTTTGTGTTAAAAATAGAGACTTACATCATCCTAGAAGTTAAGTTTACTCCTTTTTTCGGTGCTATGAGCAGTTGCCGTGTAAAGCTTTGTAAATAGGGTGAGAATGAGTGCAGGCTAATGTGATGAGTTCGTAGAAATAAGGTGATAACTCAAGAGTCTGAGCCATCACCTTTAATGTTAGCTAAGGGCGATTTTTGCCTTAACATGCTCGGCAAAACCGCTACCTGCTTCAAGGTAGAAGTTATAGGTGGAGTCGACGCCAAGCTCGCGCAATTCCTTTTGTTGATCCGGGTAGTTGGCAATGGCGGTCACCTGACCCTGATAACCCGAGGCCTTGAGTTGCTGTAGCGCGAAGATATTTTGGTTGTGCTTAGGCATGGCCAACATAACCATTTCCACCTCTGAGTGGTTCAGCCTTTGCCAAAAATCCGGATCCGTGGCATCGGCGGTCAGGGCGCGGCGTCCTCGTTTAACATGGCGGGCAACCACTTCAGGTTCAATATCGATACCGGCCACCGCATCGGGGAAACTGCTGGCTATGGTTTCGTAGGCACCGGTTCCTATGCGGCCCATGCCAAAGATCACAATACGGGTGTTGTGTAGATTAACCGGTAATTCTTCTTCCAAACGGCTATCGCTTTCAAAACGCAGTAGCCAGTTTTCCATACGTACATAGATATCGTTGGCTCGGTCATTTAGAGGTGAGGCAATGATAAAGGTGATGGCCACCGCTGTAGCCACAACCGCCAGCCACTGCGACGACACCCAGCCAGCGCTGGCGGCAACGGCGCAGACTATCAGGCCAAATTCACTGTAATTGGCCAGGGTAAAGGCGCTAAGCAAAGAAGTACGGGCGCGCAGGCGCACCGAGTTGGTCAAAATATAATAAAGCGCTACCTTGACTCCTAGTACCGAGACAATCAGCAAGGCTGCGATGACGGCATTAAAGGTCAGCTCGGCGTTTAAGCCTATGGTGAGGAAAAAGCCGACTAGCAGTATGTCCTTAAAGCTCAACAGGGACTTGGCTAATTCACTGGCTTTGTTATGGCTGGCGAACATCATGCCTAAGATCAAAGCACCGAGATCGCCCTTAATTCCGGCAAACTCAAAGGCCTGATAACCGGCGACCAGGGCAAAGAAAAAGCCGAATAGCGGCAGCAGCTCGCCGTGCTTTGAGCGGTTGAGGATCCAAAACATAACTGGGCGAAACAGTGGCAGCAATACCAGCAGGGCAAGGGCCCAATAGTTAGGTAGCTTGCCGGTGCTGGCGACTAAAAACAGCACCGCAAAAATATCCTGCATAACCAGAATACCGATGGATATCTTACCGTGCAGGCTGGCCATTTCACCGCGGTCTTCCAAGACTTTAACCGCAAAAACCGTGCTTGAGAAACTAAAGGCAAAACCAAGCAATAAGGCGGTTTGCCAGTTTAGTTCTACAAACAGTGGTAGGGCAAAGATACCGAGCAGCAGTAATAAGCCGCCAAACAGTGCCGTGCTAAGGACTATATGCGCCGTTGCCGGGGCCCAGACCTGTACCTTCATCAAGCTAGATACTTTTAGCTTAAGGCCGATACTAAAGAGCAGCAAGGTGATCCCCAAACTGGCAATGCTGTTTAGTAGTTCAGTGTTTTTATAGCCGGCGAAATGCAAGACGAAGCCGGCAATTAAAAAGCCTACCATGGGCGGCAGTTTTACCTGGTAGGCGGCGAAACCGCAAACAAAAGCAACGGCGAAAAAGATAAGTTCCATAGATTTCTTTTTATAGTCGATATGCTAACAGTGTAGCGAAAGCTGGGCTTGATGAAAATATGTGACTTTAGAGTTCGTTAGCTCATTACGGGCAAAAATTTTGATTATTTGTGATGAACTTAAACTTTTCACTGACAAGGTCATAAAAATGTGGTTAAGATGCGACAAAAGGATATTAAAACAGGAGTAGTTATGTTTAAAAAAATCCTGGCTTCAGTTGGTATTGGTGCGGCTAAAGTAGATACAGTGCTACAAACCGAGCATTTGCACCCTGGACAAAAATTTCATGCCGAAATCATTATTAAAGGCGGTGATGTCGAGCAAGATATTTCCGGTCTGGAATTGGCATTAATGACGCGCGTTAAAGTAGAGGCGGATGACGGCGCCTACTTTGCTAACCATGTTATCGAAAAATGGCGGGTGAGTGAAAAACTGACCTTGCAACCGGGTGAAGAGCACCGCATTCCGTTTGAGGCAAGACTGCACTCAGAAACGCCGATCACCGAATTTAGTGCCGGTTATAACCAGACTCAGGTGTGGATACAAACCGGGTTGAATATTGATTTGGCGCTTGATGCCAGCGACCGTGATGTGCTGCACATCTATCCTAACGAAGCGGTCAAAACCTGTATGCAGGCGATGGATAAGCTTGGCTTTTCCTTGGTTAAAGCAGACGTGGAAAAGGGTTACTTACGTGCCCCTAGCTTCCAATCGACCTCAGGTTGTTATCAGGAGTTGGAATACCGCCCAGGTAATCGTGGCATGTTTGGCATTCAGGAAGTAGAGCTGTCTTTTGTACCTGAGGCGCATAAGACACATGTGCTTATTGAGCTCGACCGCGCATTTCGTGCCGACGGTTATATCGACCTCACCATAGAGCATGATCATGTGAATCTATCGCAGATTTGCGATCAGCTTGAGCGCTTAATTCACTGATAGCCCTCGGTTATTAATACAAACTAATCGAAAGCCCGGCCTAGCTGGGCTTTTTTGTCGGAGAAACTGTTGGAGTAAGCATGAGTATTCTATGGCTGCATAAGCATTTTAATGAGCTAAACACGGGTGAGCTTTTCACCCTGATGCGCGCCCGTGTCGATGTGTTTGTGGTGGAGCAAAACTGCCCTTATCCTGAGCTAGATGATGCCGATATCGCAGCCGATACATTGCATCTATTGGGGTATCAAGACGGCCAATTATGCGCTTATGCCCGTTGTATAAGTAAAGAGGAAAAGGTGGCCATAGGGCGGGTGCTTTGCGTCAAAAAATGGCGTGGAAAGGGCCTTGCTAAGGTGTTGATGAATGAGGCGCTAGCCCTGTGCCACAATCACTTTCCAGGGCGCACTGTGGTGCTAAGTGCGCAAACCTATTTGCTCGATTTCTATCGCGACTTTGGTTTTCACACCAGGGGCGAGCCTTATTTAGAAGACGGTATAGAGCATCAGGATATGGAGTTGCTTTAATACAAAAACAAAGGCCGCGAGTGCGGCCTTTATTTATGCTTAAGTTGGATTATCGCAGCGAGTTAATAAACACCAGTGAAATACACACTGGGCAAACAAACTTGATGTACCAGGGCCAAATCTTCCAGAACAGGCCGTTGGCGGCTTCCGGGCAGCCGGATTGAATTTCTTTAAGCAGTGATGCACGGCTCCAGATCCAACCAACAAAAACACAACACATTAAGCCTAATAGCGGTTGACCAAAACGTGTGGTGATGGCTATCACTAAACCGAACAATTGTTCAAAGTTAAGCAATATTATGGTGCTTATTGAGCCGATAAGCGTGCCTATGCTCCAAGTTGCCGGTTTACGGTCAAGGCCAAATTTCTCTACCGTGTAAGACACTGGGGCCTCTAACATTGAAATAGAGGAGGTTAGGGCGGCAATACTCATTAGCGCGAAGAAGGCAAAGCCCACAAACAGACCGGCGCTGCCCATGGTATCAAACAGGGCAGGCAATACTTGGAAGACGAGTGTGTCTTCCGAGAGTAATTTACCCGCTTCGTCAAAGATTTGTACCCCTTGCTCCTGTGCCACATACATGGCCGGAATAATCAGCAAACCGGCAACGAAGGCGATAAACACATCGATAAGGGTTACCGAGGCGCCCAGAGTAACCAGGTTTTCTTGCTTAGAAATGTATGAGCCATAAATGATCATCACACTGGTACCCAGTGACAGGGAGAAAAACGCCTGGCCCAGCGCACTTACCAACAGAGTAGGCTCAAAGATGGCGCTAAAGTCTGGAAGCAAGTAATTGCGCAGGCCTTCACTGGCACCGTCTTGGCTCATTACATAGGCGATTAACGCAAACAAAATGCCCAGCAAGGCTGGCATCAAGCGCTTTGACCACTTCTCTATACCATTCTCAACGCCTTTACTGATGATCATCACGGTCAGCACGATAAAGCCGCCGGCAAAGAGCAAGTTACGGGTTAAGGATTGGCTGGTCAGCCAGTTTGCAGCCTCTGGAGCGCCCATTAGTTGGGCAACGGGCTCAGCGGTATAGCTGACCATCCATCCTGCAACTATGGCATAAAAACTTAAAATCATGCCGGCACAGATAATGCCGCCAAAACCAACTAAAAATGCCAGTGGATGTTGCCACTTATGCTTGGATACTTTTTTTAGCGAGCTTACGGCGTTTGCCTGACCATAACGACCCACAACCAACTCGGCCATTAATGCAGGATAAGCTAAACAGAAGGCGAGAACCAGATAAGCAAGCACGAAGGCGGCGCCACCATTGGAGGCTGTTTGAGTGGGAAAGCCCCAAATATTACCAAGTCCTACTGCCGAACCGGCAGCGGCCATTATAAAACCAAAGCGGGAGCTAAACTCCCCACGCGACGCACTCATATTATTATATTTCTCTGTAGGTGAACTGCGCCCTAAATCTACTGTAATTTACGTGAAATAAAAAGCACAAAGCGGCAATTAGTACAGTGTAGCTGGGGTAAAGCGCGCTATACGAACAATTTCCATGCTATCGAGGCAATGCCCAGTCTTAGGGCGATGCCGCCTCATTGGCAATGTGTTGTGGGTTAGAGCGATGTAAACGCTGTGTTACATCGGCAGTATCAAGGTGAATTGCGCGCCGCCTAATTTTGCCGATGAGCCCACCTGCAGCTTTCCCTGATGCCACAACATCACCTTATGGCAAATGGCCAGACCCAAACCATAACCGTTTTGATTGCGATGTTTGGCGCTTTGATAAAAGGGCTTAAGCACAGCCGTGCGCTCTTGTGTCGGGACGCCTGGGCCATCATCGGCAATGCTGATGTGTAATTGCTGCGCTTCGGTGTAGGCGCTGATCACTATCTGGCTGTTGGCATAGCGCAGGGCATTGGTAAGAATATTCTGGATGCAGCGCGCCAACCAATGCAAGTCGGCGTGCACCATTAACTGGTGGGAGCAGTCTATGTGCACCTGTATGCAACCTAGTTGGGGTAGTAACTGCTCACCTACCTCTTGTAAATAAGGGGAAAGCTCGGCGCGGCTGTAATTAAGTTCAATATTCTGTTGTTGCAGGGCAGCAAAACTAAGGTAGCTCTTGAGCATGGACTCCATGGTATCGAGATCTTTTTCCATGCGCGTAAGGTAGGCCTGTTTGCTTTGCTCATCTTCGCTGTCCATGACGGCATCAAGGCCAAAGCGCAGACAGGCGATGGGGGTACGAATATCATGGGAGAGGCTCGATGCCATCAGTTTATTCTCCGCCAACAGCGCATTGATTTGCTCGGCCATGGAGTTAAAGCTGCGCTCAAGCTGTTGCGTATAGCTAAAACGGCTGCTGGCAATGCGGGTGTCGAGTTTACCCTTGGCAAATCGTGTCGCGGCATTGGCCAAGGTGGTAATGCGCCGGGTCAGAGGTATTAGCGGTAACCACATGCACAGGCTAAAACCGCAGTAAAACAGCACTGTCAGTAGCAGATCATGCTGGCTGCTGGCCGGTTTGGGTAAACGCATGGTGAGGTGATGGTCGGCCAGTTGTGGTGTGGAGCGCACCAAGTAAAGGCCCTCCTCATCGGCCAAGGTTAGCCCTTGCTCTTGATAAAGCTGCTGGCGCAGTGGTGAGGGTAAGGCCAGGTCGCTATTGGCGGCATAGCCAATATTCAAGTTAAAGTGGCTGTTAAGCGTCGCCAGTTGCTGGCGTTGTTGCTCTGCGGGATAGCTGGCCAAGTAGGAAAGCATGCCGCTTAGGAGCGCTTGCTGCTGATTAAAATCATTGTGCTCATCGTTGTTGCTGGCGATGCCATCAATTAACCAGCTTAGCAGCACCACTGACAGCAGCGCCGTGGCCAATAAGGATAAGTAGAGCTTTTTCATTGCCGCCTCTTAGCCTGTGCGCCTAGTCGGCAGTATCCGCATGCCAGGCATCTTTAACCAATAAATAGCCCTTGCCCCAGATGGTTTTTATTCGTTGCGGCTGCTCGCCATTGCCATCAAAACGCTTGCGCAGCGCCGATATCACCACATCTATGCTTCTGTCTAAGCCGTCATATTCGCGGCCTTTAATAGCCTTGAATACCGAGTCTCGGTCAACTACCTCGCCGGCGTGGCGGGCAAGATAGGCCAGCAGTGAAAATTCGGCATGAGAGAGCTCCACCGCTTGCTCGGCCAGGGTCACGCGGTGCGCCTGCATGTCTATATGCAATTGCCCTACTTTAATATGCATCGGCTCTACCTGTGGCTGAGAATCCTCACTCATATCCCGTAAATTGGCCTTAATTCGAGCCAGCAAGACGCGAGGACGGGCTGGTTTGGCGATATAGTCGCTGGCGCCGACTTCTAATCCTATTACTTCGTCAAGCTCATCATCGCGGGCGGTAAGCATAATAATAGGTTGCTGATAAAACTGACGTAATCGGGTGCACACGCTAATGCCATCGAGACCGGGCAGCATAATATCGAGTAAGATTAAATCCGGATTGTGCTCGCGCACATAGGCTTCGACCTCGTTGCCCTTGTCGCACAAACCAACGCGGTAGCCGTTTTGAGTAAGAAATTCAAGCATCCATTCGCTTAGCGAAGGGTCATCTTCGACTACTAAAATAAGGGGTTGTTGATTCATTAAAATAACCTCCATCGCCTTTTCTTCTGGCCGCTGGTGTACACCCACTGCACTCGTACCTCGGCGCTGGCGAGCACTTTGCCCGTAGTAACATGAAATAACTCAAAACTCCGCGCCGTCTTGCTGGCAAATTCAAACACCAGTTCGCCTTGTTGTTGCTGCTGCCAGCAATGCAGGGGCTTGGTTGCCTGGCTTTGACGAATACAGTAGCGCTCTTCGTTGTCCACCTGCCAATTCAGGGTGATATCGGAATAGCAGGTGCGCCCCTGACGCAGTGCCACACAAGTGTTGGGCGTACTGAGCAAGGTGGGTATCTCGGCGGCCAGCGCTTCGGGCTGCGTCGCCCAGGTAGGCAGGGCAAACATTAAACTAAAGCCGGCACTGAGTCTAAAAAACATAGCGTACGCCTACCTTGGCCTTATGCTGGTATTGTTGAGAAATGATAGGGCTGTCACTTATTTCGGAAGAAAATAAGGTGGAGAGCCAGCCGGCTAAAAACACCCAGTTTTGTGATAAGGGATGCTCGGCGTGAAATTCCAGCACCAGGGATTGGGAGGCGTGGGCCTGGTAGATGGGGCGCTGCGCAGTGACCTCATGGGCATCGATACCAAAATAATAATCGGTGAAATCGCCACTATAATAGTTAAGCCCCAGACCTGTGCGAAATTCCCAATTGCGATATTGGCTGATACGACTTAAGAAGCTTGTGAAAATCCATGAGTTATGAGTCCCGGTAATATCGTGCATTAGCTCAAATGACAGCTGCGTGTCGTCAAAACGGCGCGATAACCTTAGGCCTACATCGAAATCATAATGGCGACGGTCGATACCGGCGAGCTCGTCCACTACATCCCTGTCATAGATTTTCAAGCCGGTTTCATCGAATCCAGCTTGTACATTGGTACCGACAATATCCAGGCCCCAGTCAAACTTATCGACCAGCGAATAGCCTATGACCATGCCGCCGCTTAACTGGCTGTGGTCTATATCCAGATAGAAGTTGTTATAGCTGAGCACCAGATTTAAATCCGGCTCAAGACCGTCATCGTAGGAGTCGAGGCCAATCAGATAGGAATCCTCGATATAATAACCGACACCCACGCTCCAATCCCAATTAAAGCCTGGTTGAGGCTCTAAACGGTTGTCTGAATAATAACGGTTGGTCGCCAAACTAGGTTGGCTTATAAGCAAAAACAGCAGGGCGAGTAGGGTACGAATTGGCATGGCTTCAGGCTTTTTATTTTATACTAGGTTGCTTGGACGCCGAAAACTGTAAGAAATTGTAGATGGGCTTGGCAAAGCAAGCCCAAGCGATCAGTTGATATTGATTTTTTCCAGCAAAATACCGCTGAGGTAATAGTGCAGATCCGGCACCAAGGCACTGACCTCAGTGTCGTTACAGGACCCGGCGACTTTTTCCAGTGCCGAAATTTTGCTGAGAACCTGATAGCTAGGCGCTTTAGGTGCTGGCTTGTCGCCACGCTCAGCGAGTGCGCCCGGTGAGTTGTGAGTTTGTACAAACTCCTGAACCTGCTCCAGGTTATCTATGTAATCGCTGATTGTCAGTTGATAACGCAAGGGGTTGCGTTGAAAGCTGGCGGTATCAATGGAGGACTTGGCAAACCACACCACATCTTTGGAAGCGCGGTGGAAGAGTTTCATACTAACTGAGCCGGAAATATTGCTACATTGGCGTACTGCGAATTCTTCAATAAGGCTTGTATCGCTAAGGATATGGCTATTACTTAGACGGTAGTCAACTTTGTCAGCCTCGCTGATATCCAGCTGATTAATGCTAAGAATATAGTCCGCCTGTTTGGCGTCACTTACCACCGTAAGGGATTTGTCGTTGAAAATAGCCACCAGGCGATCGCGCAGGCGCTCTGTCAGTGCTACTTGCTCACTTTCAATAACGACGCTTTGTCCGCGTTTAACAGGGTGAGCCGGAAGTTGCACCGACTTAACCCTAGGTTGCTGATGGTCAACCTGGTATTCGAGGACATAGGTGCGCTCACTAAGACTCGGCTTTGTTGGCATAGCAACTCTTTGCGCCTGTTGCAAAGAAGTGGTTTGTAAGCTGCTACAGCCGCTAAGCAAGATTGCCGAGCCAAGCAATGCCAGTGCTAAAGAATTCTTCATCATACTATTTATAACTCTTAGTTTCCCTTGTCGCTGCGCTTAGGCACCCATACCTGAGTACACCTACACAGCATTGTACGTGAGTTTACCCTAAAGTTCATGATAATATTTACCCAATCTGAACTGTTATCGCTAAAACAACAATAATGAAAACCAAGAGTTTAGTTGCTTCTTTCTGTCTTATCTTCAGTACCTTATTGCCCGCTTATGGCGCTTCCGTAGGTGCCGATGCGCGCCAGTGGCACGGCTTTGTTGATTCTTATGTCGCCGATTTAGAGCGCCAGCTTAAGCAAAAACGTGTGCCTGGTGCCGCCTTGTCGATTGTGCATCCGGATTATCCCTCCATTGCTTTGGGCTTTGGCAAAACCAAAATAAAGAAAGGGCGTCAAGTTGACGTCAACACGCGTTTTCGCCTTGCCTCTGTGTCGAAAACCTTTGCCGGCTCACTGGCTGCCAAGTTGGCGGAGCAAGGGGTTATCGAATTGGATGCCCCTGTGTACCAATACATTCCTGAGCTGCGCAGCACGGATTATAAAAATACCCTTAAGGTTTCGCATTTATTGAGCCACTCCAGCGGCCTGGTGCCTAATGCTTACGATAACCTGATTGAATCGCGCATGTCTTACCCGGATATTGTTGACAAGCTGCTCAAGGTTGAGCCTTTGTGCGAACCGGGAAAATGTTATGGCTATCAGAATGTGATGTTTTCTTTAGTGGGTGATGTGATTGAGCGCGCCAGCGGCAAGAACTATGAAACCTGGATGCGGGAAGATATTTTCGAGCCCTTACGTATGCGTCATGCGAGTCTAGGTTATGAGGGCATGGTCGCGGATGAAAACTATGCCTACCCTCATGTGCGTGGGCGTAAACGCTGGCATACCGCACGTTTAAAGAAAAACTATTATAAGGTGCTACCGGCGGCAGGGGTGAATGCCAGTGCTGCGGACATGGTGCAATGGTTAAAGGCGCAATTGGGTATGTATCCCAGTGTGTTACCACCGGCGGCGCTGCAAACTCAGGTGCAGCCTTATACCCTGACCACAAAAGAGCGTCGTCGTCGGGTGTGGCGCGAGCATGTTAATCAGGCGCATTATGGCTTGGGGTGGCGTATCTACCAATATGATGATGAAACCATCTACTATCACAGCGGTTGGGTGCAGGGTTATAGAACCGATATCGTAGTGATCCCACGCTTAAACGTCGGCTTTAGCCTTTTGCTTAATGCCGAAAGCGGTTTGATCAATGAACTTACTACCCAGTTTATCGACCAGTTGCTGGCCTTGCCACGTACTGCTTAGGGTCGTGCCCACAAACAAAAAAGGTCAGCACTGCTGACCTTTTTCGATATAAAGCGAGATGATTAATTGCGTGGCAATTGAATCTTACGGTCTTCGCTTTGGCGGTATAGGGCAATGATATGACCTATGCTTTGTACTTTATGAGCACCGGTTTCGCGTACGATAGCATCAAAAATCAGGGCCTTGGTTTCACGATCTGTGGTTGGCACCTTCACTTTGATCAATTCGTGAATATCCAAAGCACTGTCTATTTCAGCGATCACGCCTTCGGTTAGGCCATTGGCTCCCAGCAAAACCACAGGTTTAAGTGGGTGTGCAAGGGATTTCAGATACTGCTTTTGTTTATTGGATAGTTTCATAGATTTTATAAATTTTGCTGATTCGAGCTTGAATTACAGGTATTCTAACGCCATCTAGCAGATATTACTATTAAGTTACGTGTTAATTTATGACGAATAAAAAGCACTCGGCGAGCTCAAAGCGCTGGCTAAAAGAGCATTTTGACGATCATTATGTTCATGAGGCACAGAAACAGGGCTGGCGTTCGCGAGCAGTGTTCAAACTCGATGAAATTCAGCAAAAAGATAAACTACTCAAACCCGGCATGGCGGTGGTGGACTTAGGGGCCGCTCCCGGTAGCTGGTCTCAGTACCTGGCACAGCAGGTGGGTGATAATGGTCAGGTCATTGCCTGTGATATTCTGCCCATGGACTCGCTGGCCGGTGTCGACTTCCTGCAAGGTGATTTCCGTGAAGAGGCGGTGCTTAACGCCCTACTAGATCGCATCAATGGCAAAAATGTCGATGTGGTTTTTTCCGATATGGCGCCGAATATGAGCGGCAATATGAGCACGGACCAGGCCGGCAGCATGTATTTGGTCGAACTGGCACTGGATATGTGTCATCAGGTATTGAAGAAAAACGGCGCTTTTGCGGTCAAAGTATTCCAAGGGGAAGGTTTTGATCAGTTCGTCAAGGACGTACGCGATAGTTTCCGTACCGTAAAAATCCGTAAGCCCGATGCGTCAAGACCGCGCTCTCGCGAGGTATATGTAGTAGCGACGGGTTACAAACTGTAGTACAGTTGTCGGGAAAAGTTGAACTTAATTAATTTAGATACAAGAGGTTAACACCTTGAGTGATATGGCAAAGAATTTAATACTCTGGCTTGTTATTGCCGTGGTTTTAATGTCTGTTTTTCAAAGCTTTAATGGCTCTGAAGGCGTTGACAGACAAACCAGTTACACCCAATTCGTAAAGGATGTGCGCAGTGGTGCTGTACGCGAAGTCGTGATTGATCGCGGCACTGGCTCAATCTCTGGCGTAAAGTCCAGCGGTGAGCGTTTCCAAACCACCATGCCAATGTATGACGAAGACCTGATGAATGACTTGTTGAAAAACGACGTCAATACCAAGGGCGTTCAGCCTGAAGAGCAGTCTCTGTTAGCTAGCATTTTCATTTCCTGGTTCCCAATGCTCTTGTTGATCGGCGTGTGGATCTTCTTCATGCGCCAGATGCAAGGCGGTGGCGGTAAGGGCGCTATGTCCTTCGGTAAGAGTAAAGCCCGCCTGATGAGTGAAGACCAGGTGAAAACCACCTTTGCCGATGTTGCTGGTTGTGATGAAGCCAAGGAAGATGTAACCGAGCTGGTTGATTTCTTGCGCGACCCGTCTAAATTCCAAAAACTTGGCGGCAGCATTCCTAAGGGTGTGTTGATGGTAGGTCCTCCAGGTACGGGTAAAACCTTACTGGCCAAGGCCGTAGCCGGTGAAGCCAAAGTACCGTTTTTCACTATCTCAGGCTCTGACTTCGTCGAAATGTTCGTAGGTGTGGGTGCATCCCGTGTACGTGACATGTTCGAACAAGCGAAAAAAGCTGCACCCTGTATCATCTTTATCGATGAAATCGATGCCGTTGGTCGCCAACGTGGCGCCGGTATGGGTGGTGGTCACGACGAGCGTGAGCAAACGCTTAACCAGATGCTGGTAGAGATGGATGGTTTTGAAGGTAATGAAGGCATTATCGTAATCGCCGCCACTAACCGCCCAGACGTACTGGATCCAGCGCTATTGCGTCCAGGTCGTTTCGACCGTCAAGTGGTTGTAGGCTTGCCGGATATTCGCGGTCGTGAACAAATTCTTAAGGTGCATATGCGCAAAGTGCCTTTGGCAGATGATGTTGAAGCATCCGTGATTGCCCGTGGTACTCCAGGTTTCTCAGGCGCCGATTTGGCTAACCTGGTAAACGAAGCCGCCTTGTTTGCCGCCCGTGGTAACAAGCGCGTGGTGAGCATGGCCGAATTTGATGCCGCGAAAGACAAGATCATGATGGGTGCTGAGCGCAAGTCCATGGTCATGTCTGAGCAAGAAAAAGAAATGACTGCATACCATGAAGCAGGTCACGCTATCGTTGGTCGCATGGTGCCAGAGCATGACCCTGTATATAAAGTATCAATCATTCCTCGCGGCCGCGCCTTGGGTGTGACCATGTACTTGCCGGAGCAAGACCGTGTAAGTCACTCAAAAGAACATTTAGAGTCGATGATTTCCAGCTTGTATGGCGGTCGTATTGCCGAAGCCTTGATCTACGGCGATGACAAGGTTACTACTGGTGCAAGTAATGATATCGAGCGCGCCACTCAAATCGCCCGTAAAATGGTGACTCAGTGGGGTTTGAGCGCCAAGATGGGTCCACTTCTTTATGCCGAAGAAGAAGGCGAAGTCTTTATGGGTCGCGGCGGTTCGCGCAGCATGAGCATGTCGGATGAGACAGCTAAAGCAATTGATGTAGAAGTGCGTGAACTCTCTGATCGCAACTACCAGCGTGCTGAACAAATCCTTCGCGATAACATTGATATCTTGCATACAATGAAAGACGCACTGATGAAGTACGAAACCATTGATGCCAAGCAAATCGATGACCTTATGGCGCGTCGTGAAGTTCGTCCACCGAGCGATGCTCATGACCGCAAAGCCACCAAGGCACAAGCGGCAGCAGCCGAGCCTGAAAAGGCGGTGCCGGAGCAAGGCACTTCATCCGCACAAGATGAAAAGCCAGGCTCAGAACAGGACAAGTAATAAATTGAAGCCCCAAGATATTGGGGCTTTTACTTCTTGTGGATCATCTTATCTATCTGCCCTCACTTAGCATTGCCTAAGGGAACAGGGATTTTTAATTTTAGGGAAGAGTAGCCATGTTATCTTTACCCCGAGGTCGCTTCCTCGATCTTAGTACCCCGCAAGTGATGGGGATACTCAATGTAACGCCAGATTCCTTTTCTGATGGTGGGCAGCACAAGGATTTTGATAAAGCTGTCAAAAGAGCCTTTACCATGCTTGAGCAGGGCGCCACCATTATTGATATAGGTGGTGAATCAACCCGCCCAGGTGCGGCGGACGTTCTTGAGCAAGAAGAACTCGAACGGGTTGTCCCTGTGATAGAGGCGATACGAGCACAATCCGATTGTGTGATCTCCATAGACACCAGTAAAGCAGCGGTAATGACAGCGGCGGTTCAGGCCGGTGCCGATATTATTAATGATGTTCGTGCCTTGCAGGAACCAGGTGCGCTGCAGGCTGCAGTGGCTTTGGATGTTCCCGTATGCCTTATGCATATGCAGGGGCAGCCGAGATCCATGCAGGAAGCACCGGATTATCAGGATGTGACTGCCGAGGTATGCAGCTATTTGGCCGAGCGCGCGCAAACCTGTATCGATGCGGGCATTAAAGCTGAGCATATAATAGTGGATCCTGGCTTTGGCTTTGGTAAGTCACTGCAACACAATTATCAATTACTGGCCGAGCTTGAGCAGTTGCACCAGCTTGGCTACCCGGTATTGACCGGACTTTCACGCAAATCCATGTTTGGCCAGTTACTGGCGCGACCGGCAGACCAAAGGCTCAGCGCCAGCCTGGCGGGAGCCTTGATTTGCATGCAAAAGGGCGCGGCCATAGTGCGCGTTCATGATGTTCAAGAAACCGTCGACCTGTTGCGTGTCCACCAGGCGATACTACGGCCCACAGACGTGCAGCCGCAAAAATAAGAGTACAGGAGTAACAACAATGAGTAACAGAAAATATTTTGGCACCGACGGTGTTCGTGGCCTGGTCGGGCAATACCCGATCACTCCTGAGTTTGCCCTAAAACTGGGTTGGGCCGCGGGTAAAGTGCTATCAAAAATTGGCACTAAAAAAGTGATTATTGGTAAAGACACGCGCATTTCCGGCTATATGCTAGAAACCTCGCTGGAAGCCGGGCTTATTGCCGCGGGCATAGATGTAGTTCTGCTTGGCCCCATGCCGACTCCGGCGGTGGCGTATTTAACACAAACCTTCCGCGCCGAAGCGGGTATAGTGATCAGTGCCTCTCATAACCCTTACCATGATAACGGTATTAAGTTCTTCTCCAGCGAAGGTTTGAAACTACCGGATGCGGTGGAGCTGGAAATTGAAGCCATGATGGATCAGGACATGGAATGTGTGCCTTCCGAAAAGCTGGGTAAAGCGCGCCGCCTGGTGAGCGCCGATGGTCGTTATATCGAATTCTGTAAGAGCCAATTCCCCCAAGGTCACTCCCTTGAAGGTTTGAAAATCGTACTTGATTGCGCCAATGGTGCCACCTACCATATTGCCCCAGCGGTAATGCAAGAGCTCGGCGCCGAGGTGATCCCCTTTGCCTGTGAACCTAATGGCTTAAACATCAATGCCAAATGTGGTGCCACAGATGTTGCCGCCTTGCAGCGTAAGGTGGTTGAAGAGGGTGCCGATGTGGGCATCGCTTACGATGGCGACGGTGATCGCGTAATGATGGTCGACCAGCACGGAGAAGTATTCGATGGTGATGACATAGTTTATATCATTGCCTGTGCCCTGCAGGAGCAAGGTGAACTAGGTGGCGGCGTTGTTGGTACCGTAATGTCGAATATGGGCTTGGAAAATGCACTTAAAGCCAAGGGCATAGGTTTTGAACGCTCCAAGGTGGGCGACCGTTATGTGATGGCGCTGCTTAAAGAAAAAGGTTGGAAAATCGGTGGTGAAAGCTCGGGTCACGTATTGAACCTTGATCTGATCAGTACCGGCGACGGCATTATTTCAAGCCTCCAGGTGCTAGCGGCTATGGTGACCAGCAACAAAACTCTGCGCGATCTCGGCAACGGCTTTGTTAAGTATCCGATGAATATGATCAATGTGCGCTACCAGCCGGGCACAGATCCAACCCTAAACCCTGAAGTACTGGCAGCGGTAAGTGAAGCGGAAGAGTTGCTCGCGGGCAAGGGCCGGGTGCTATTGCGTAAGTCAGGTACCGAGCCTGTAGTGCGTGTTATGGTAGAAGCCGAAGACCAAAATCAGGTACTGGATTACAGCAGTAAAATCGCGCAAGTTGTTGAAAGTGTGAGCAGTTAAACCGCGCTCTAAAAATAACTTCTTGTAACTTAGGGCGAGTCGAGTTAGTATCTCGCCCGCTTTCGAACATGGAGTAAAACATGGCATCACGTAAGCCCCTGGTGGCTGGAAATTGGAAGTTAAATGGCTCTTTGGAGCTACTTAATGAAATGGCCCCCGAGCTAAAAGCCGTAGCTGGCGAAGATGTTGATGTGGCTCTTTTTGTTCCCGCATTGCTAGTTGCCAGTAGCGCGCAGCAAGGTGTAATAACGGGTATTCAAACCGTTTCTGAATATGAATCCGGCGCCTATACAGGTGAGATCCAAGCCTCGCTGGCTAAAGAATTAGGTGCAAGTTTTGCCCTGGTTGGTCACTCAGAACGTCGCCATATTTTCGGTGAAAGTAATGAGGATGTTGCCGCTAAGTTTGCCATGGCACAGCAGCAGGGTTTAACACCTGTGCTTTGTGTTGGTGAAACCGAACAGCAACGCGAGCAAAACGAAACAGAATCAGTGATCAGCGCGCAAATTGACGCGGTGATTGAAAAATTAGGTGTGGCTGCGTTATCGCAATCTGTGATAGCATACGAGCCGGTTTGGGCCATAGGCACGGGTAAAACCGCATCGCCGGAACAAGCTCAACAAGTACACCAATTTATTCGTGCGAAAATCGCTTCGCTAGACAGTGAAATCGCACAGCGACTGCTTATCCTTTACGGTGGCAGCGTAAATGAACAAAACAGTAGTGATTTATTTGCACAAGCAGATATAGACGGCGGCCTTATTGGTGGTGCCAGTCTTAAAAAAGATGCCTTTATCAGCATCTGCGAAAGTGCAAAAGGATAGAATTAAATGTACGAAATTCTTTTAGTAATTTATTTAATTGTTGCATTAGCCTTAATTGGTTTTGTGCTGATTCAACAAGGTAAAGGTGCTGACATGGGTTCGTCATTTGGTGCTGGTGCCTCGGCAACCGTTTTCGGTTCATCGGGTGCGGGTAACTTTATGACTAAAACAACCACAGTACTGGCCACGGTTTTCTTCGTTTTGAGCATAGTGTTAGGTAACCTAACAGCTGGTCAAATAAAGCAAACTGATCAATGGGAAAATCTAGAAGGTGCTCCGGCGGTAGAAACCGTTGAGCAACCAGCTTCAGATGTTCCAGTTGAGGAAGAAAAGGGTTCTAACAATCCGGACGTTCCAAACTAAAAAAATTAAGCCGTGGTGGTGGAATTGGTAGACACGCCATCTTGAGGGGGTGGTGAGCTATGCTCGTGCGGGTTCAAGTCCCGCTCACGGCACCAAATTGAAAGGCCAAGCATTTAGCTTGGCTTTTTTGCGTGTAAAGCCCGCTAAGCAAGGGCTTTAGTGCTTAACTAAGGTTGCAATTGACAGCCATAGCACTATAATAGTCGCCATAAATGAAGTTGGTACCTAGTTATCCTTCAGGCAGCAGATTTATAAAGAGGTAGAGATATTCGCTCTACTTGCTTTATGTGATGTCGCGCATTCTTTGCAATGCGCGTTTTGCGTTTAGCAGAAGTGATTTTGCTAAGTCGTCGCAGCGGTTTTATCGTACGGATATAGCCCGCGCCAAGCCAGGCCCTAGGCCGCACAGAAAATCAGGAAGTGTTTACTTTTTGGTAAATATTTCCAGTGTGACGCCCCGCTTGGTTCGGGGCGTTGTTGTATCTGTATTGAAAATGGGGCATTAGCCCTTTTTTTGTTTCTATGGAGAAGTTTCGTGACAAAGCTCGAACAAACATTAACCGAGATGTTAACTCCGGCGGTCGAAGCATTAGGCTTTGAGCTCCTGGGACTTGAGTTTATTCAAGCCGGTCGTCATTCCACCTTGCGTGTGTATATCGATCACCCAGACGGTATTACGGTAGATAACTGTGCGGATGTCAGTCGTCAAGTTAGCGCGATCCTCGACGTAGAAGATCCCATTACCAATGAATATGATTTGGAAGTGTCTTCACCTGGCGTTGATCGTCCACTGTTCAAACCAGAACATTATCAAAATGCAGTGGGTGAGGAAGTCAGGTTGAGAACTAAGCTTCCACAAGATGGTCGCCGTAATTTTAAGGGCGATTTAGTAGCAGTTAACGGTGATATGATCACAATTAATGTTGATAACCAGGAGCACATGCTCATGATCAGCAACATTGAGCGTGCGAACATCATCGCCAAATTTTAATTTCAGTGCGAAGAAATAGGGCAAGCGAGGCAATACCTATGGCAAAAGAAATACTGTTGGTGGCGGAAGCCGTTTCCAATGAAAAAGCGGTCCCCAAAGAGAAAATTTTTGAAGCATTAGAGTTCGCACTAGCGACCGCAACAAAGAAAAAACATGGTGGCGACATCGAAGTGCGTGTATCTATTGACCGTAAAACCGGCGAATACGATACTTTCCGTCGCTGGCAAATCGTTGAAGCGCTTGAAGATGGCAGCTTAGAAAACCCGTACCGCGAAATCACTCTTGAAGCGGCGCAGGTTGAAGAGCCAGAAAAGCAGCTTGGCGATTACGTTGAAGAACAAATTGAGTCAATCAAGTTTGACCGTATCACCACGCAAATGGCCAAGCAGGTTATCGTACAAAAAGTACGTGAAGCCGAGCGTGCCCTTGTGGTTGAAGCTTATAAAGACCAAGAAGGTGAGCTAGTAACAGGTGTGGTTAAAAAAGCCAGCCGTGAAGCCATCATTATTGATTTAGGCAACAACGCCGAAGCCGTTATCTACCGCGATGACATGCTACCGCGCGAAAACTTCCGTCCAGGCGACCGTGTTCGTGGTCTGCTTTATGCGGTACGCCCAGAAGCCCGTGGTGCTCAGTTATTCGTAACGCGTTCTAAGCCGGAAATGCTAATGGAGCTATTCCGCATCGAGGTGCCGGAAATTGGCGAAGAGATGATCGAGTTGCGTGCAGCCGCTCGTGATCCAGGTTCACGTGCAAAGATTGCAGTTAAATCAAATGACAAGCGTATCGACCCAGTTGGTGCCTGTGTGGGTATGCGTGGTGCACGTGTACAAGCGGTATCGAGTGAATTGGGCGGCGAGCGTGTTGATATCGTGCTTTACGATGACAACCCAGCGCAATTCGTTATCAACGCCATGGCGCCGGCAGAAGTGGCTTCTATCGTAATGGATGAAGATTCACGTTCAATGGATATCGCCGTTGAAGCGGATAACCTGGCACAAGCCATAGGTCGTAACGGTCAAAACGTGCGTCTAGCCAGCCAACTCACCGGTTGGGAGTTAAATGTAATGACGGTTGCTGACATGCAAGAGAAAAACCAGGCAGAGTCAGATAAGTTGATCAGCCTGTTCACCGAAAGTTTGGACATAGATGATGATTTCGCCGAGCTACTTATCGGTGAGGGCTTCTCAACGCTAGAAGAAGTGGCCTATGTACCAACCAGTGAATTCCTGGAAATCGATGGTCTGGACGAAGACACAGTTGAAGAGCTGCGTAATCGCGCCAAAGACGCGTTGACAACCAAAGCATTGAAAGACGAAGAAAGCCTAGAAGGCGCTGAGCCGGCTGAAGACCTATTAAACCTGGATGGCTTGGATCGCCACCTTGCCTTTGTTATGGCGAGCAAGGGCGTAGTAACGCTTGAAGATCTAGCCGAGCAGGGCATTGACGAACTAGTAGAAATTACTGAGCTTTCTGAGCAGGAAGCGGGCGACCTAATTATGGCTGCACGTAATATTTGCTGGTTCGGTGACGAGTAATTTATTAACGGAGGTAACAAAGAATATGGCAGAAGTAAGTGTAACAAAACTGGCCGAGGACATTGGTACAACTGTTGATAAATTGCTACAGCAATTGGACAGCGCGGGCATTAAAAAGCAAGCGGGTGACCAGGTAAACGAGTCGGAAAAAGAGCAACTGCTTGATCACTTGTCTAAGCAGCATGGTGGCGCTGGTGCCTCAGGCCCAGAGCGTATGACTTTACAACGCAAGAAGAAAAGCACCCTAAGCGTAACCGGTTCAACCGGTAAGGCAAAGGCAGTGCAGGTCGAAGTGCGTAAAAAGCGTACCTATGTGAAGAAAAGTGCCCTAGAAGAGCAGCAAGAACAAGCGCGTCTAGAAGCACAAGAGCAGGAGCGTCTTGAAGCCCAAAAATTAGAAGCGGAACGTAAGGCTAAAGAAGAAGCCGAGCGTAAAGCTAAAGAAGAGGCAGATCGTAAAGCTAAAGAGGAAGCGGATCGTAAAGCCAAAGAAGAAGCGAAGCGTAAAGCCGAAGCACAGCGCAAAGAAAGTAAAGATTCTGCAAAGGATGAAGCGCAAACTCAGAAAGAACGTGAAGAAGCTGAGCGCTTACAGAAAGAAGCAGAAGAGGCAGCATTGAAGAAAGCCGAAGAAGAAGCACAACGTCAAGCAGAAGAAGCTCGTCGCCTAGCGGAAGAAAACGAAGCACGTTGGAAGCAAGAAGAAGAGGAACGTAAGCGCCGTGAAGAAACGGCTGATCACCACTTAACGACCTCTACTTATGCTCGTGAAGCGGAAGACGAGTCAGATGCACGCGAAGAGAAGAGCGCGCGTCGTAAGAAGAAAAAGCCTAAGGGCAAAGAAACTACCGAAGCGCCACTAAGAATGGGCAAGGGTAGAAAAGGCAAACTTAAAGCGCCTAACTCTTTACAGCATGGTTTCCAAAAGCCTGTTGCTGATAAGAAAGCAGAAGTACGTATTGGTGAAACCATCACGGTTGCCGAGCTTGCTTCACGCATGGCAGTAAAAGGTGCTGAAGTCGTTAAGACCATGATGAAAATGGGCGACATGGTTACCATCAACCAGGTTATCGACCAAGAAACTGCACAGCTAGTGGCAGAAGAAATGGGTCATAAGGTTGTGGTCGTTCGTGAAAACGAACTGGAAGAGAAAGTACTAAGCGACCGCAGCGAAGGCGGTAAAGCGGAATCTCGCGCACCGGTAGTAACCGTAATGGGTCACGTTGACCACGGTAAAACATCGACTCTGGACTACATCCGTAAAGCTAAAGTTGCTTCGGGCGAGGCCGGCGGTATTACCCAGCACATTGGTGCATACCATGTTGATACCGACAACGGCATGATCACCTTCCTAGATACTCCGGGACACGCGGCATTTACTTCGATGCGTGCTCGTGGTGCGAAGGCGACGGATATCGTAATCCTGGTTGTTGCTGCGGACGATGGTGTAATGCCACAGACCAAAGAAGCGGTACAGCACGCCAAAGCGGCGGAAGTACCTCTGATTGTTGCCGTGAACAAGATGGATAAAGAAGGCGCCGATCCTGACCGCGTTAAAAACGAACTAGCTCAGCTAGACGTTATCCCAGAAGATTGGGGCGGTGAGACGCAATTCGTACACATTTCGGCTAAAACCGGTCAAGGTGTTGACGAACTACTTGAAGCCGTACTAATGCAGTCTGAAATCCTTGAGCTAACCGCTGTTTCTGAAGGCATGGCCTCGGGTGTGGTAATCGAATCTCGCCTTGATAAAGGTCGCGGTCCGGTAGCGACCGTACTGGTACAAGAAGGTACGCTGAAGCAAGGTGATATCGTACTTTGTGGTCTTGAGTATGGCCGTGTTCGTGCGATGCGCGATGAAAACGGTCAAGAGATCAAAGAAGCGGGTCCTTCAATTCCGGTAGAGATCTTAGGTCTTTCTGGTGTACCTGCGGCTGGTGATGAAGCAACGGTTGTTCGCGATGAGCGTAAGGCCCGTGAAGTTGCCCTATACCGTCAAGGTAAGTTCCGTGAAGTGAAGCTGGCACGTCAGCAAAAAGCTAAGCTTGAGAACATGTTCACCAACATGACCGAAGGCGATATCTCAGAAGTGAATATCGTACTGAAAGCGGACGTACAAGGTTCGGTTGAAGCCATCTCTGACTCACTGGTTAAGTTGTCTACCGACGAAGTGAAAGTGAAGATCGTAGGTAGCGGTGTAGGTGGTATCACCGAAACTGATGCCTCACTAGCGGCTGCTTCTAACGCCATCATGGTTGGCTTTAACGTTCGTGCCGACGCCTCAGCGCGTAAGGTTATCGAAGCGGAAAGCCTAGACCTGCGTTACTACAGCGTAATCTACGACCTGATCGAAGAAGTGAAACAAGCCATGACAGGTATGCTTGCACCTGAGTTCAAGCAAGAGATCATCGGTCTTGCCGAAGTACGTGACGTGTTTAAGTCACCTAAGATCGGCGCCGTGGCTGGTTGTATGGTTACCGAAGGCGTGGTTAAGCGTTCGAACCCAATCCGTGTACTACGTGATAACGTGGTTATCTACGAAGGTGAACTTGAATCACTACGTCGCTTTAAAGATGACGTACAAGAAGTTCGTAACGGCATGGAATGTGGTATCGGCGTTAAGAACTATAATGACGTTAAGGTCGGTGACCAAATCGAGGTATTCGAGATCGTTGAAGTACAACGTTCTCTATAATCTTGATTATTAAGTAAATTTGATGGGGGCCTTTGTGCCCCCATTTGTGCATTGTGTTATACCTAGCGCACTCAGCGCGTACTGGTATCCTAAATATAAGTGGTGAAAATGAGAGAGTTTTCTCGCACAGAGCGCGTAGCGCAACAGATCCAAAAAGAAATCGCGGTGATCCTCCAACGGGAAATTAAAGACCCGCGTTTGGGTATGGTGACTGTGTCTGCGGTAGAAGTATCGCGCGATTTGTCTTATGCGAAAATTTTTGTGACCGTGTTCAATCAAGAAGACGAAAGCAAAACCAAGCAAAGCATGCGTATTTTAAATGACGCCAGCGGCTACATTCGTTCGCTTCTTGGCAAGCGCATTCGTGCTCGTATTGTTCCTGAGCTACGTTTTGTTATCGATACCTCATTACTTGAAGGTATGCGTATTTCTAACCTGGTTGAGTCGGTTATGCGCGAAGATAAGCAAAAGCGTGGTAGCAGCGACGAGGAAGAATAAGCAGCATGGCCAGACGTACAAAAGGCCGTCCGGTTGATGGCGTGTTGTTACTGCATAAGCCGCAAGGCATTTCCAGTAACCGCGCACTGCAGCAGGCTAAAGGCATCTATTATGCTCAAAAAGCCGGGCACACAGGCGCCCTTGATCCCTTAGCCACGGGCATGTTGCCTATTTGTTTTGGTGAAGCGACCAAGTTCAGTCAGTTCCTGCTCGATACCGACAAAACCTATGTGGTGCGCGCCAAGTTAGGCGAGCGCACAACCACCTCGGATGCCGATGGTGAAGTGGTTGAAACTCGTGATGTGAATGTTACCAAGGCGCAAATCGAGCAGCATGTTGCTGGCTTTATCGGTGAGTCGGATCAGTATCCGTCCATGTATTCGGCGCTTAAGTATCAAGGTCAGCCTTTATACAAGTATGCCCGCGAAGGCATAGAAGTGCCGCGTAAGTGTCGCCGCATTAATGTTTACAGCCTGACGCTTGATGAGTTCGATGAACAGGCCAATGAAATTCAGATGACCGCCCATGTGTCTAAAGGCACCTATATTCGTACCATAGTGGACGACTTAGGCGAGTTACTTGGTTGTGGCGCTCATGTGATCATGCTGCACCGTTCCAAGGTAGGTCATTACCCGGCTGAGAAAATGGTGACGCTGGACGAACTTCAAGCCCTGCTTGATGAAGCCAAAAGCCAGGACCAAGCACCGGGTGAAGTGTTAGATACACTGTTACTGCCCATGGATACAGCAGTGCAGGACTTGCCCAGCGTTGAAATTGACGAGCAACAGGCCATTGCTTTTGCCCATGGGCAAACCGTGGTTATCGGCGAGGTGCCAGAAGAGGTATGCGCCGTACGTTGTGGCGAGCGTTTCTTGGGTGTGGGTGAGCGCAACCAGCACGGCCATCTCAAAGCAAAGCGTGCTGTGGCCATCACAAATAACTTGTAGTTATTGTCAAGCTTGATAAAATAGCGCGCTCAATTGGTGGGGCTGGATTAGTGATCGGCTCTTACCGTATATAAACTCTCACTTTTTGGAGTAAATTATGTCACTAAGCAACCAAGAAAAAGCAGATATCATTGCTAAATTTGCACGCGCTGAAGGCGACACTGGTTCACCTGAAGTACAAGTTGCACTACTAACTTTCGATATCAACAAGCTTCAAGGCCACTTTGCTAACCATAAGCAAGACAACCACTCACGTCGTGGTCTTCTTCGTAAAGTAAGCCAGCGCCGTAACCTGCTTAACTACCTTAAAGGTAAGAGCATCGAGCGTTACACTGCGCTAATTAAAGAACTTGGCCTACGTCGCTAATTCTTTGATACCAGTTTGAAAAAAGGGGCCTAATCGCCCCTTTTTTTGTGCGCTTTTGGCTTGTATACTTAGCCTTGTCTAAGTGGGCAGGTCGAGCCTGCACACAAGATGGCACCATATTGCCAATTGTAGTAAATAAAGGCATTCGCCCGAGTGTGGTTATTTACTGTAATTGGTGAGGTGCTTTAGTAACCCTTCTTAACCTGATTTAAGGGCTGGTAATTCGGCTTTTGAGCGGGTTAGGTGCAACTTAAGGAATGATTAAGTGCAAGCAATTATTAAAGAATTTCAGTACGGACAGCATACTGTAACGCTAGAAACCGGCGCCATTGCCCGTCAGGCTGACGGTGCAGTACTAGCAAGCATCGGCGATACTTCGGTACTTGTAACTGTAGTAGGTCGTCGTGAAGCAAATCCAGGTCAGGATTTCTTCCCTCTAACTGTTAACTACCAGGAAAAAATGTATGCGGCTGGCCGTATCCCAGGTGGTTTCTTAAAGCGTGAAGGTCGCCCTAACGACGGCGAAACGCTTATCGCGCGTCTAATCGACCGTCCAATTCGTCCACTTTTCCCTAAAGGCTTCGTAAACGAAGTACAGGTAATCGCGACAGTTGTTTCAGTAAACCCTGAAATCCAGCCTGATATCGTTGCCCTAATTGGTACTTCAGCGGCGCTAGCGCTTTCTGGTATTCCATTTAACGGTCCTATCGGTGCATCACGCGTAGGTTACATCGATGGTCAGTACGTATTGAACCCATCACTAACTGAGCTTAAAGAAAGCAAGCTAGACCTGGTTGTTGCCGGTACTGATAACGCCGTACTTATGGTTGAATCAGAAGCTGAAACGCTTCCTGAAGATGTAATGCTTGGCGCCGTTGTTTACGGTCATGAGCAATCACAAGCCATCATCAATGCTATCAACGAGTTCAAAGCCGAAGCAGGTAAAGCAGCTTGGGATTGGACTGCACCAGCAAAAGACGAAACCCTAGCGGGTAAAGTTGCAGCTATCGCCGAAGAGAAAATCGGTGAAGCGTACCGCATTACCGACAAGGTAGCGCGTAAAGACGCTCTTAGCGCAGCGAAAGCTGAAGTTATCGAAAAACTAAGCGCTGAGCTTGGCGAAGACGAAAGCCTGGACGAGCAAGAAGTATCAGGCGAGTTCGCTTCACTTGAGAAGAAAATCGTTCGTGGTCGCATCATAGCTGGTGAGCAGCGTATCGATGGTCGTTCACCTGAAATGGTTCGTGCCCTTGACGTGAAAACTGGCGTACTAGCGCGTACTCACGGTAGTGCTATCTTCACCCGTGGTGAAACTCAGGCACTAGTTACTGCAACTCTAGGTACAGAGCGTGATTCTCAGATGATCGACGACCTAACAGGTACTTCTACTAACCGTTTCATGTTGCACTACAACTTCCCTCCATTCTGTGTGGGTGAAACTGGCTTTGTTGGTTCGCCTAAGCGTCGTGAAATCGGCCACGGCAACCTGGCTAAGCGCGGTATTGCTGCTGTTCTTCCTACACTTGAAGAATTCCCGTACTCAATCCGTGTGGTATCTGAAATCACAGAATCTAACGGTTCATCGTCAATGGCTTCTGTATGTGGTACATCACTGGCGCTAATGAACGCCGGTGTTCCTACTAAGGCATCTGTTGCTGGTATCGCCATGGGTCTAGTGAAAGAAGGCGACAACTTCGTTGTTCTTTCTGACATCTTGGGTGACGAAGATCACCTGGGCGACATGGACTTTAAAGTAGCCGGTACCGCTGCAGGTGTTACCGCTCTACAAATGGATATCAAGATTGAAGGTATCACGAAAGAGATCATGCAGATCGCTCTTAACCAGGCCCAAGCAGCTCGTCTACACATCTTAAGTGTGATGGATGAAGCCATCTCTGCGCCTGCGGCTGAGCTTTCTGATTACGCGCCGCGTATATATGTAGTGAACATTCCACCTAAGAAGATTGCCGATGTTATCGGTAAAGGTGGTGCTACTATCCGTGCGCTTACTGAAGAAACCGGTACTACTATTGAAATCGAAGACGACGGTACAGTTAAGATTGCTGCCACTGACGGTGAGAGCGCGCGCGCTGCCATCGCTCGTGTTGAGCAACTAACGGCTGAGCTGGAAGTAGGTACCATCTACGAAGGTAAAGTAGTACGTATCGTAGATTTCGGTGCTTTCGTTAACGTTCTACCTGGTAAAGACGGCTTGGTACACATCTCACAGATCAGTGATGAGCGTGTAAACAATGTAGCCGACCACCTAACTCTAGGTCAGGAAGTGAAGGTTAAGGTACTAGAAGTTGATCGCCAAGGCCGTGTACGCCTAAGCATCAAAGAGGCGCAAGACCAAAACGCGCCTGCAGCAGAAGCGGCAAAAGACGCCGAATAAGCGATAAAAGCATAGTAAAAGGGGCTGTTTAGGCCCCTTTTTTATGGTTTAATGAAAATCCATGCACGGATTATAGGTATAGGACTTTGAGAAAAACATTATCGCTTACGATAGCCGGCGTTATCACGCTACTCTTAACCGGTTGCCAATCCGTACCAGATAGTCCCCAATACGTTGTTACCGTACCTTTTGCCGCCCCTCTACCGAGTGATTACCGCAGCGAAGTGGCGGTGGCCCGTTATAGCGAGCTGATAGAGCAGGCCGAGTTGCCCAGTGATCAGCAAGCTTTACTTTATTATGATCGCGGTAAGCTATTCGACAGCCTGGGGTTAAGTACCTTGGCGCGCATTGATTTTAGCCGTGCTGTTAACCTTAAGCCGGACCTGGCCGAGGTGTATAATTTCCTGGGTATTCATCACACCCTGATGCAGCAATACGGCAAGGCCTATGAAATGTTCGACTCAGTGCTGGAGCTGAACAGCGAGCATGAATACGCTTATCTCAACCGCGGCATTGCCTTGTATTATGGCGAGCGTCCGGGATTAGCCAGCGACGATTTGCAGTCTTTTTTACGCTTTGCCCCAGATGACCCGTATCGGGTGCTTTGGGTTTATTTAGCCGAGCGCAATGAAGACCCACTTAAAGCCAAAGCCAGCTTAAGCGATATGGCACAAGCTCTGGACCCGCAAAACTGGGCCTATCAACTGGTGGCCTTTTATCAAGGCAAGATCACCGAAAAGGCATTGTTAGGAACCTTGGCTGAGGGTGTGGAGTCACATCAGGAATATGCCGAGCGCTTGTGTGAAGCCTATTTCTATATCGCTAAAAGCCATCAGGCTAAGGGCGAAAATACCCTGGCCAGCGATTACTTTAAACTGGCACTTTCCACCAATGTGTATGAGTTTGTCGAATATAAGTATGCACGCCTTGAGCTGGACATAATGGCAGGCGAGGGTGCGCACTAGCCTTATTGCCCTCATCTTGCTAAGCCTGTGCGGGAGTATGGGTCAAAGCCCCGCACTGGTGCAGTATCAGGCGCAAAATAATGTTGCCGCCGCCACCTTTTGGTTTTATCACAGCCCCGCACAACTAGGCTATCGGCATTACAGCGAAGCTGTATTGCGCCGCCTGGCTACAGACGGGGCACCCCAGGCTCAGTTATTGCTGGCTCAACATCTGCTCAAACAAAATGACTTTGATGGTGCCCGTTTATACTGGCAGCAGGCCTTAGCTGCTAAAGATGAGCAGGGCACAGCGGCACAACTTTGGCTGCAACTGGCCGAGACGCTGGCGCAGCAAGGGCAATGGCAGGCGCTGGCCGAGATAGGTCGCGTTTATCCCTTACCCGATGAGCTTGAATATCGCCGGCGCTTTCATCTTGGCCTAAAGGTGGGCGTTGAAGGTCATGATGTCGCCAAAAGTTTGGGCTTTAGTACTGACTTGCGGCAAATCCAGGCGCAATCCTGCCGCTATAATCTGCTTTTACTCGGCAACAGCCTGGCGGCCATGAATAAGCTGCAGCAGTTGCGCCGCAGATATCAGGCCAAGCCTGAGCCAGATGCCGGCTTATTATGCCTGTCAGAGCCTCACTATTTGGGTGATACTCTAAACTGCCAAGGCACAAGTAATAGTTTTAGTCGCTGTGACTGGCAGCCTTTGGCGCAAAAGCCTGAGCAAGTGCCAGCGGGTTTTGATTTTATCGTGATGATGACAGACGGCGGGCTGGCCAATGTTCAAGGTGGCATTATGCAGTTGGGCGTGAATGCGCCTTATCATGTATTTATCCATGAACTTTTGCACTTTAGCGGCTTTACCGATGAGTATCCGGCACCTAAGGCGCAGCAGGAGGCCTGCGAGCAGCAAGGGCGGCTCTATGCCAATCTTGTAGTTGGCGACAAAGCGCCGCCTGGCTGGGCTCCAAGCGCCTATTGTGGCAATGGTCGTGGCTATAAACCCAGCGCTGGGCAGAGCCTGATGGAGCAATCGGAAGTAGGGGTGACGCCCCTATACAGAAACCTGTGGTTGGCCGAGCTGGCAAGGCCGAAACAGCATATTCGTTTTGCCGATTTATTCTACCGCTTAAGTGGCCAAACCCAGTGGCGCGAATATCGTCGTGCCCTGAATAATAAAAATGACGCTTAACCCTGTCACATTAGACATGGCGCATCAGCTAGGCCACATTAACTGCGTCATAGAACGCAGTGGCCTGGATTTTTGTTAGTTAGGTTAGTAGGGTGTTAACTGTCGTCTAATATTTGGCCGAATAGCAAGGGCCAGTCTAGACAAAAACAGGGCAGCCCAGTATAACTGATTAATTATCAATATTTATTTGGCGCTGAACTAATCTTATTAGTGACATCTCTGGGCGCAAAGTACCCAAGAACATCGGGTCAAAAATAACAGCTTTACCAAGGTTTTTGGTAACAAAAAGGAAAGGTCTTTAAACTATGACATTGCTGTGGATACCCTTGTTATCCCTGTTAGGCAGTTTGCTTGCGAGCTTTACCGGCAAATTATCGCGCAACCAAAGCGCCGCCGTGACCGCAATTATGCCTTTAATCTGCCTGGTGCTGGTGCTCAGCATGGCGCCGCAGGTATTGGCCGGCGAAACACTCTACGCCAGCCTACCTTGGATACCTGAATTAGGGATGAACTTATCCTTTCGCTTAGACGGTTTAAGCCTGCTGTTTTGTATCCTGATCTTGGGTATAGGCCTGCTGGTCATCCTTTATGCGCGCTATTATTTGAGCGCCAACGACTCCATGCCCAAGCTCTACGCTTATTTAATGCTGTTTATGACCGCCATGCTCGGCATAGTGACGGCAAACAATATTATTCAAATGTGGTTCTTCTGGGAGCTTACCAGTGTCAGTTCCTTCTTACTGATCAGTTATTGGTGGTATAACGCCGAGGCGCGTAAGGGTGCACGTATGGCGCTGGCCATTACCGGTGCCGGTGGTCTGGCTTTGCTGGCAGGTTTAGTGCTACTAGGACAACTAGTTGGCAGCTATGAGCTGGATGTGATCTTGCAAAGCGGCGAGCTGGTAAAAAGCTCCAAGTGGTATCCGCTTATTCTGGTACTGATTTTACTGGGCGCCTTTACCAAGTCGGCGCAGTTCCCGTTTCATTTCTGGTTGCCTCATGCTATGGCAGCACCGACCCCGGTCAGTGCTTATCTGCACTCGGCGACCATGGTTAAAGCAGGTATCTTCCTGCTGGCACGTTTCTATCCTGCCTTAGCGGGTACCGAGCTGTGGTTTATTATTGTAGGTGTTACAGGCTTAACCACCTTGTTGGTGGGCGCTTACATTGCCTTGTTTAAACACGACCTAAAGGGCCTGTTGGCCTATTCAACCATCAGTCACCTGGGCCTTATCACCTTGCTATTGGGTTTGGATACTCAGTTGGCAACCGTGGCGGCGATTTTCCATATTATCAACCACGCCACTTTTAAGGCCTCCTTATTTATGGCCACGGGTATTATCGACCATGAAACCGGCACACGGGATATGCGTAAGCTCAATGGCATGTGGCGCTATATGCCTTATACGGCGACGCTGGCCATGGTGGCGGCGGCGTCTATGGCCGGGGTACCGCTACTCAACGGCTTCTTATCGAAAGAAATGTTTTTTGCCGAAACCCTGCACCAGCAGATGCTGGGTTCTATGTCCTGGTTAATTCCCGTGCTGGCAACCGTGGCTGGGGCTTTGTCTGTGGCCTATTCGGCGCGTTTTATCCATGATGTATTCTTCAATGGCGAACCAAAGGATCTGCCCAAACAGCCTCACGAAGCGCCGCGTTATATGCGCGTGCCAATCGAAATCTTGGTGGCCCTGTGTGTCTTGGTTGGCTTGTTCCCAGCATTTGTGGTGGACCCACTGTTAACCGCGGCCTCTCATGCTGTGCTGGGCGCCGAGGCACCTGAGTATCAGTTGGCCATATGGCATGGCTTTAACCTGCCGTTATTGATGAGTGGGGTGGCGGTGGCCGGTGGTCTGTTTATTTATTCACAGCGCAAATACCTGTTCCAGTTCCAGGCCTCCTTACCAAATGTGAGCGCTAAAAAAGCTTTCGATGCCAGCATTCACAAGGTGGTGGTGTGGTCGCGTGAGCAAATCCTGCGCATAGAAAATGGCTCCTTGCAGCGTTATATCTTTATTCTTTTGCTCTCTACCTTGGTAGTGGCGGGCTTACCCCTGTTTGAAATGCACACCCTGGCTGGGGCAACAGGCCTTAGCGAGATTGATGCTCACAATGCCATTGGCGCTGCGCTGCTGATGATAGGCACTTTGGCTACCTTGGTGTGGCATCGCTCGCGGATGATAGCCCTGATCCTGGTTTCCGTGGTGGGCTTGATGACCTCAGTGGTCTTTACACGCTTCTCGGCGCCGGATTTGGCCTTGACTCAGTTGACCGTAGAGGTAGTGACAGTGATGTTACTGATGCTGGCGCTGTTCTTCTTGCCGCAGCGTACGCCCAAAGAGTCGAGCTCACTTCGTATTTTGCGCGATTTAGGCATTAGTAGTGCCATTGGTATCGTTGTCGGCAGCATCTGTTATGCGCTGTTAACACGCCCGCAGGAGAGTATTTCTCAGTTCTTTATCGGCAACGCCAAAACCGGCGGTGGCGGCACCAATGTGGTCAACGTCATACTGGTGGACTTCCGTGGTTTCGATACCCTGGGTGAAATCACTGTGCTGGGCATAGCGGCCTTGGGTATTTACAAGCTGCTGCTGAATCTGCCTTTATTTATGCCGGCCTCGGACAGTGAAGGGCGTCCTTGGGCGCGCGAACGTCACCCTCTGCTGCTTGCGAGTATTTCACAAAGTTTGTTGCCGCTGGCGATTATGGTGTCCGTGTATATCTTCTTGCGTGGTCATAACCTGCCTGGCGGTGGCTTTATTGCCGGCCTGGTGACCTCCATTGCCTTTATTTTGCAATACATGGCCAATGGCTCTAATTGGATCCGCGCCCGCATGGATATTAACTACCGTAAGGTGATTGCTTCGGGCTTGGCCATTGCCACCTTGAGCGGCCTGGGTAGCTGGCTGTTTGGCCGTAACTTCTTAACCAGCTGGTTTGATTATTTCGATATCCCCTTGGTGGGCAAAACCGAATTGGCCAGCGCCATGATATTTGATTTAGGTGTGTATTTAACCGTGGTAGGTGCAACATTAATGATCCTTGCCAGTCTTGGTAAATTGACGGCAGAAACCCCGAAAGAAAAGGTTAATCTCTAATGGAACTCTTATATGCAAGTTGTGTGGGTCTGTTAGTGGCCAGCGGCATTTATCTTATTTTGCGTGCCCGTACCTTTCCCGTGGTGTTGGGGTTGACCATGCTCTCTTACGCGGTCAATTTATTCCTGTTTTCATCGGGACGATTGAAAATTAACCAGGCACCTGTACTCGGGCAGTCGGCCAGTTATGCCGATCCACTGCCGCAGGCGCTGGTACTAACCGCCATAGTGATTGGTTTCGCCATGACTGCCTTTGTGGTGATCTTGGCTATTCGTGGTCGGGCCGACCTGGGTAATGACCATGTTGATGGTCAGCCGCGCGCTACCCGTGCCACTAAGGGGTCGAAATAAATGCAGCATTTGATCACCTTACCCGTATTATTACCGCTGTTGGCGGGCATTATTCTCTTGTTGCCGCCGTGCGGTAAAAGCCTGGTACTAAGACGTTGGGTGGCATCCTTTATGGCTTTGGCGACCCTGGTTGCATCCGCTTTGTTGTTAAGCACCATCTTAAGCGCCGGCCCTGTGGTTTATGCCATAGGTGAATGGCAGCCGCCCTTTGGTATCGTCTTATATGCAGACCCGCTGGCTGTGGCTCTGTGTATTTTGACCAGCTTTTTATCCTTGGTGACCATAGTGTATGCCAGCCGTGGCGATGACAAAGCGGGAAGCTTTTATCATCCCTTGGCGCATTTCCTGCTGATGGGTGTAAATGGTGCCTTCTTAACTGGTGACCTGTTTAACCTCTTTGTATTTTTTGAGGTGTTGTTGATCGCCTCTTACGCGCTCTTGATGCACAAAAAAGATAAGCATACCACCAAGGCGGCGCTGCATTATGTGATTTTAAACCTGGTCGGCTCGAGTATTTTCCTGATTGCCCTGGGTGTGCTTTACGGCGTGCTGGGCACCCTGAATATGGCCGATATGGCCCTTAAGGTAGCGCTGTTGCAGGGTGATGATATTTATCTTGCGAAAATTGGCGGCCTGTTATTGCTTATCGTCTTTGCCCTTAAAGCGGCTTTGCTGCCCTTGCATCTTTGGTTGCCGGCTACCTATGGTCGCGCCATGCCGGTGATTGCCGCTCAGTTTGCGATCATGACCAAGGTTGGGGTGTACGCCATCATGCGTGTATTCACCATGATCTTTGGCGAGCAGGCGGGGGAGTTAAGTGGTATCGCCAGCACCTGGCTATGGCCTTTGGCTTTGGTGACCTTGGTCGTGGGTGCGGTGGGCGTGCTGGCAGCAGAAGACTTACGCCGTTTAAGCGCCAATCTGGTGATTGTTTCTGTCGGTACCCTGATAGCCATGGTGGCGCTCAATGACGAGCAGGCCACGGCGGTGGCCATCTATTATATGGTTCATTCGACCATAGCCTGTGCCGCCATGTTCTTAATTGCCGATATGATAGCCTTGCAGCGCGGTAAGGTGCAGGACCGCCTGGTTAATAGCCGTGGCGTGGCCGAGCCTAAATTGTTGGGTATCTGCTTTGTGGTGGCGGCCATTGCCTTGGCCGGTCTACCGCCGCTATCGGGCTTCGTTGCCAAGCTTTGGTTGCTTGACGCCTCATATGGCGCCGAGGTGGCCTGGGTATTTTGGCCCATTTATCTGCTTGCCAGTTTAGCCACCCTAGTGGCGCTGTCACGAGCTGGCACCAGTTTGTTTTGGCACGATCATCCTAATCAGGATGAGCAGTTTGAAGACAATGTCTATGCCGGTAAACGTCGTACCTGGGCTCTGGTGCTAATCCTTATGGTGCCGCTGATGATGACTGTGTTTGCCGCGCCGCTTAATGAGATGAGCAATGAGGCAGCAGCCATACTGCATAACTCTCAGGTGGCCATAGACACAGTATTTGCCTTGGCTAAGGAGCAATAACATGCGCTTACAAGCTCGTTATAAGTGGTTGCCAACGCCATTCCGCAGTGTTTTATTATTTATCGTGTGGTTGCTGTTGAATAACAGCGTATCCGCCGGCCACCTGATCCTCGGTGCCGTACTGGCCATAGCCATTCCCTTGATGATAGCGCCGTTTCACACCGCTCAGCCGCTGATTTTACGCCCGGGTCTGGCAACCAAACAGGTCTTTGTCGTACTTTGGGATATCATCACCGCTAATGTTGAAGTGGCCTTTAAGATTCTGGCTCCGACCAAGCGCTTGCGCCCGGGCTTTATCAAGGTGCCGCTGGACTTACAACATGAATTGCCCATTACCATTTTGGCCAGCACAGTGTCGCTGACGCCGGGCACTGTGAGTGCAGAGGTGTATCCCATTCCTGAGTCCTTACCCAAGGGCGAGGTGCCGACGCAGCGCTTTTTGCTTATTCATGTGCTGGATCTGGATGATGAGCAGGCCCTGATAGATACCATTAAGAGTCGCTACGAAGCGCCCCTTAAGGAGATTTTCCAATGCTAGAGAATGTAATGCTTATCGTCTTTGCCATGATCGGCATATCCCTGATGCTGAATTTATGGCGCTTGATCGTCGGCCCTTCGGTACCAGACAGAATTTTGGCCTTGGATACCATGTATATCAACACCATAGCCCTAATTATCCTTTACGGTATCGGCATGCAAACACAGATTTATTTTGAAGCGGCCCTGCTTATTGCCATGTTGGGTTTTGTCAGCACGGTAGCGGTATGTAAGTACCTGCTACGCGGCGATATTATTGAATAGGAGCGGCTATGACTGAATGGCTTATTTCGGCACTATTAATCGCCGGCGGACTTTTTATCCTAATCGGCTCCATTGGTTTGGTGAAAATGCCGGACTTTTTTATGCGTTTGCATGGCCCAACTAAGGCCACCACCTTGGGCATGGCGCTGCTACTGATAGCCGCCAACGTCTTCTTCAGCGTCGAAAGTGGGGTGATTAATATTAAGGAGATCCTGATCTCCATCTTCTTGTTGATCACTGCACCCATTACAGGCTATATGTTGATCAAGTCCGCCATCCATCACGAACTTAAGGCGAAGGATGGCACCAAGGGCATGGATAATATCGAGGACAATTAAACCTTGTAGGTCGGGATTTTATCCCGACAAAATTCTCAATAAATCTCACCCTGTCGGCGCAGAGCACCTACAGGTCGTCACATACCTTCACTAAAAAAGTGTCCGCTGCGGACACTTTTAATGTCCGCGGACAAGCGCAAAACTTCACTTTTTGAAATTAAAAGCCAGCAAAAACAACATCTTAAATAAATTTCATATTGGCACGCTTCTCGTAACTAATAAACCAATTAGAAAACATACGGATAGCGGCATGTTGATCACTACCTTAGTTTTTTTACCTCGCCGCTGTTGATGCTAGTGGCGGCATTGATTATCGGTTTAGTAAAAACGCCATACCTCACTCACCAAGGTGAGGCGCTACTATGATCCGCGATACTCAGGGACAAGACATTCAACTAGCGGCCACAAAAAGTTACCGCAAATATTGGTTCGGTGCGGCGTCCGTGGCCTTGGTTACGGCCCTGGCCGCTTACAGCTTGAGCGCCAGTAATGGCGATACCCAATTATCACTGAGTCGAGATGCGGTGAAAACCGCAGCCGTGGTCCGTGGCGACCTGGTTCGCGACTTAGCTACCACCTTGGCCTACCAGGGTAACAATGAGCTGGGGGATTTATGTACCCTGTACAATGAAACCGCTCAAAAGCTGCATCAAGAACGCCAGTGGATCTATCAGCGGGAATTGATGTTTGACAAGGTGCTGCATAACTCGCCGCAGGCCTTGCTCCTGATGAATTCGAAGTGGCAAATTGTGTATACCAATCACAGTGTTCGTGGTTTGCTGTTTGCCGGCATCAAGGTGGAAGGGGAAACGCTCTCGAATCTTTTCAGTGGCATGCCCAAGGCCACTGACGAGGCTCTGCAACGCGGCGGAGAGGGCCTGTTTAGCGTTGAGCAGGAGCAGCAACAAAGGCTAAACTGGCACCTGGCTACCTGCGAATTTTTACTAAATAACCACCCGCATAATTTCTTTATTCTTAAGCCTATGACCCGGGAAATATCCCGTCAGGAGGTGCAGGTATGGAAAAAGGTGGTACGCATTATCAGCCATGAGCTGAATAATTCCTTGGTGCCGATCTCCTCCATGTTGCACTCCGGTCGTTTAATCGCCCAGCGCAGTGATGATGAGCGTCTCGAACGGGTGTTTAACACCATAGACGAGCGTATCGCCTGTCTGAGCGAGTTTGTGCAAGGCTATGGCAAGTTTGCGAAATTGCCGCAGCCGCAACTGAGTAAATTTAGATGGGCCGAGTTAATTCAAGGCTTGTCACAGCAATTGCACTTGCTCGCCTCGGGTGCTTCAGGCAAGCTAAGATCATGACTCTTAATGGCCCACAATGATGAGCAACACACTTTATATCACCGGTGCTGGTGTCAGCGCCGCCAGCGGTGTTCCCACCTTTCGCGGTGAAGACGGTTACTGGCGCATCGGCAGTAAAAATTATACGCCCATGGAAATGGCGACGCGGCGCATGTATCAAACCCGCCCGGATGAATTTCTCGCCTGGTACTATCACAGATTTGCCAGCTATCGCGACCATGGCCCGAACGAGGTACATCATTGGTTGGCGGATAAAAACCTGATCACTCAAAATATCGATGGCCTGGACGGTAAGGCAGGGAACCAAAACTATATCGCCATTCATGGTCGCCTGGATTTAATGACAAAGTTTCATGAGCAGGGCGAGCCGGTTGATAAACATATCGCTCCTTGGGAGCAGGTGGACGAGTCGCGCCTTAGCGAATCCTTGTTAGAGATATTTGCCATTCCCGAGCAAGGGCCCATGCTTTATCGCTCATTTAAGCCATTTGTCTTGCTGTTTGACGAGTTCTATACCGACCTCTACGGCTTAGACGAGGCGCAGCGGCGCATGCTGGCGGCGGAGCGTATGGTGTTTATGGGCACCTCTTTTAGCGTCAATATTACCCAGATGGCACTGGATGTAGCGCGCAGTTTAAATATTCCTATTGAGGTGGTCGACCCCGAGCCTACCCATATTCTGCACCCAGATGTGACTTATCATAAAATGACGGCGCTGGAATATATTCAAAAGCAGGGCTAGGGTGAATCACTGAGCGTTGGGCAAATAAAAACCCGGCTTGCGCCGGGTTTGGTACATCACAATTTTATGTTTAACCTTTATTGATTCGCTTCGAGCTCTTCACGCTTTTCGCGGATTTTCTCAATCAGCGCATCAATCTGGCTTTTGGTTTCATCCGATAGCTCACCGGCACCTTCTTTAGACTCATCCCAAGCCTTTTTCGCTAACTCTTTTGAGTCGGCCATCAGCTCAGAGAACTGAGTTTTGCCTTCATCGCTGGCTGCTGAGGCAAGGGCCTTGGTCTCAGCCATTAATTCATCAACTTTTTCAGAGAAAGACTCTTCTTGCAAATTGTTGGCGGCTTCTTTTACTTCATCAACGGCGCTGTCCCAGGCGGCTACAACTTCTTCTTTGGCCTCTGCGGCGCTTTCTTTAGCTTTTTCGCTGTTGGTTTTTGCATCTTCACAAGCACTTAGCACTAAAGCACTGGCGATTAAGGTGATTACGGCAACTAGCTGTTTCATAAGATTTTCCCTTTATGTTTAAGTAATGGGTTCATTATAGAACAAGAACTTAAATAGAGAATGAATATTTTTTATTCGCTATAAAAACGGGTTAGAGCAGAGGAAAGTGGGTAAATGGCTTTTGAGAGGAGGGAAATATCCAAGGCTGATATTTCCCTAAATAAAACGATATAAACTAGGTCGCCGTTCGCTTTACGAGCGGAAGTCGCCAGCGCGCTCAGGCTGATAAAGCACCTCGGTAATTTTTACTTTTAAAGAGCCACCCGTGGGTTTGGGCCACTCAATTTCATCGCCCACAGATAAACCAATTAAGGCACTGCCTGCCGGCGCAAGAATAGATATTTTTTTACCGCTTGTGTCCATATCTTTTGGATACACCAAGGTCAGTTCAAGCTCTTTGTCCGTAGACGCCACATAAAACTTAACCGTGGAATTCATAGTAACCACATTAGGTGGCATCTGCTCAGGCGGCAGCGCATTGGCTCGATTTAACTCTTCCTCTAACAGCTCAAGGTCAGCTGCGTTGTTGTGAGGCAAGGACTCAATCAAATCATAAATACGATCTAAGTCCAAGGTAGAAATAGTAAGGTCAGGTTTCTTGTTCATTTTTCTCAACTAACAAATAAATGCGTGTAGACATACACAATATTTAGCCGAGTATATCTAGAAAATAAATAAAGCCAATGGTTATTTTTGCTGTTTGTTTTGAATGCTTTTATTTAGCTATTAGCAATGCAGCTCTGGGTTTTGGGCAATAAAAATTGATGTTGCACCTGTTAACTGGGTAACTATCGATGAGCAGAAAAATGCGAGCAAAGTTATCGCCTTGATGCCATCTAGCATCAGGGCTGGGAATTTACGTACTTGGCAATAACCGCACCTATCCAAGACGCTTAGCCGTAGAAAGTGCAACCATTCGCTTCAACTTCAAATAAACAATAGGGTTTTTATTTTCCAATGATAGAATCGCGCTCACTGCGTCTATTTTTGATTTATAAAAATTAGCTAATCATGTACGAAAACATAAGATACTCGTTAAACAACCTGAAGAACAATAAGCTTTTCGAGCTTGCTGTGGTGACGGTGATCATTATTTCCGCTTTAGAGATAGGAGCAAAAACCTTTTCTTTGCCGGACGGAGCCATGTCCTTCACCAATATATTGGATGTGTTTATCACCGTCTTCTTTTTGTTTGAAATATCAATACGCTTTATCGCCGATGAAGACAAAAAGAGCTTCTTTAAAAAAGGCTGGAATATATTCGATACCCTGGTTGTCGCCGTAAGCCTGATCCCCATTAACGACAGCGAAATGGCCCTGTTAGCGCGCCTGGTCAGGGTGTTCCGGGTGCTGCGTATGGTCTCTGTGGTGCCCGAGCTGCGCGTGCTGATCAACTCCCTGATCAAGGCCTTACCGCAATTGGGCTATGTGATATTGCTGATGTTTATCATCTTCTATATCTACGCCGCATTCGGCAGCTTTATCTTTAAAGACATTAACCCCGAACTATGGGGCGACATCGCCATCTCCATGCTGACCCTATTTAGGATCATGACCTTCGAAGACTGGACGGATATTCAATACGAGACCATGGAAGTCTACCCCATGTCGTGGATATTCTACCTGACGTTTATCTTCTTCACCGCCTTTGCGTTTTTAAACATGGTGATAGGCATTGTCGTCAACGTTATGGAAGACGAACACGCCAAAGTGCGTCAGGAAAAGGAAGCGGCGGACAATAACCCAACCATAGAAGACCTGCATAAGGAAATACAAGAGCTAAAACAGCTCATAAAGGAGCAGGGTAAGGGTTAGCCATAAAGTAATATGAAGGTCACACTACGTGGCCTTTTTTATCTTAGCACTTAATTGATAGCGTTTATTTTTTGGCCATTTAATGGCCGGTCGTTTTCCTAGTTGAAGATACTCTTGAAGTAGAGTTTCTATTTAGCCTGGTCATTATTGACCAATTTGGTTAACGTTAGAGATAAATAATAACTAGGTATTTTAAGGATGAACTATCTTATCTGTGAGCTGTGCAATAGCAAAGTTACGAATGAAAATATAGCCCGTCACTTGCAAAAAGTGCATAACTGGAAGGTGTTAGAAGAAACTACCACGGCTGCTGAAGAGCAAGTACCTTTAGTATCCGAAGAATCAGTAGGTAAGGATCGTTGCACACTTAGAAACAAGAAAAGTAGATCGCGGACGGAAGAGTTACGTACATGCCCTTATTGCTCCTTAGTCTTAAAAAATAAACTAAAATTAGTTGAGCACGTTAAAAATTGCCCCAAGAAAAAAGTTAAAAAAACCTCAGCTTCTGTAACACTGGCAGACCACAACTTGTCATATGAATGGGCGATCCGGCAACCCTTACCAAATGACTCAACAAAATTAGTTAGAGACTTTATTGAGCGTTATTCAATTAATGAGCTTGAAAAAGAACTTACTTTTCTATGTAAAAAGCTTTCTCGGGTAGAGTTTGCTAACTCAATAATATTGAAAGACAGATTGGTTGTATGTGCTCATGCAAAATTACAGTCAGACAAAGCTAAGAAGAAAGCTATAAAGAAGAAAAAACTGAGAGCAAAAGGCTTAGACATTCTCGATATGCGGGGGGTTGTTTTCTCCGGCGGAGGTGGTCCTGGCACGGGTAAACGGCGGTAGCCTTGAAGGATTATAAGTCTTAGTTAAAGGACTGAAGATATGTATGAATTAAGCAAGCAATCTAATCGTATACACTACTTACCGTGAGGGCTGGACTGAACTTTAAGAGTGGCTAAGATATGTGCTATTTTTTAAGGTTATCTAAAGTAAGTGACAACTAGACACAGGCTTATAGTCGTTCGCTAGGTTTATGGCTTTGAGGGATATTTAATGAAACAGGAAAGTTGTCCAGACTGTGGCTGGATATTTGAAGAAGGGCAAAGTGTAAAAGCTCATAGAAAGCGTTGCTCCGCTATAGCCATTAAAGAAGGGCCTTCATTTAGGTCACGTTTACCGGATAGACTCAGAAAGGTGAGAGCCACGATTACAGGTACGTATGAGTGGGCCTTATCTCAACCAAACAAAGGCACTCCATCAAAAGTAAAAGAGGCTTTTAGTGTGTTGCCTCTCAAAAAAATAGAGACTGAGTTGTTGGCACTTGAAAGCTCGCTATTAGAAGATGACACTCAACACCTAAAGATAAAGCGGCTCATAGCTTTATCGCATGCTCATGTGAAAGTAGCAGCCAAAGAAGCATCTAAAAAAAATAGAGCACAAGCCTTGAAAGAGCTAAATAACCTCAGTAAGCCAGACTCCCCTCGATCAAATGATTTACTTGACCAATATTATAAGTCAGGGCAAAGACGGGTTACTTCTGGAGGGCTACCTAGCCTAGGGAAGCGAAATTAAAACAGTAGAAATGTGTCTTCAAATCTTCTTAAGTCGTTAGAAAGGCAGGAATGGGAAGACGCCTTTTGAGACTGTAAGATCTTTTGTGTAAGTGGCTGTTTGTCATAGTGATACGCGGTCACTATACATAATCATAAACTGGCTCATGGCCGCTTTCCAGTCCCTGATGGGCATTGTCCATTTCTTCGAGATCTGGTGAAGTGCCAGATATAGTATCTTCATCACTGAGTCATCCGTCGGGAATGAGCGCCTGGTTTTCGTGATTTTACGCAGGCTAGCATTCAGCGACTCAATGGCGTTCGTGGTGTAAATCACTTTGCGGATTTCCGGCGGATAATCGAAGAACACGCTCAGCCGCTCCCAGTTGTTACGCCAGGACAGGCTAATGCTCGGATGTTCGTCATCCCACCTCTGTGCAAACTCGGTCAGGGCTAACTCAGCCTCGGCCAAAGTCGCTGCGCCATAAATGCGTTTCAGGTCGGCCGCGATGGCTTTACGCTGCTTCCAACTGACATATCGCAGTGAGTGGCGGATTTGATGCACGATACACAGTTGCACTTGGGTTTTAGGGTATACGGCTTCGATTGCTTCTGGGAAGCCCTTGAGGCCATCGACACAGGCAATGAAGATATCTTGCACGCCTCGGTTTTTCAGCTCATTCATGACCGACAGCCAGAACTTCGCCCCCTCTGTTTGAGCCATCCAGAGACCGAGCAATTCTTTCTCGCCGTCCGCGTTGATACCCAAGGCCAGATATACAGATTTATTCTGTACAGCACCCGAATCACGGCTACGTACAACCAGGCAATCGAGATAAACTACGGGGTACACCGAATCAAGCGGGCGCTGCTGCCATTGCTTCACTTCGTCCAGCACTTCATTGGTGACTTGCGAGATAAATGTCGCGGATACATCTACGCCGTAGGACTCCTCAAAATGGGCCTGAATATCGCGGGTTGTCATGCCTCGGGCATACAGCGATATGATGCGGTCATCGAAGCCGCCAAGCTGTTTCTCACCTTTCTTGACCAGCTTAGGGCTAAAGGTGCCGTTGCGGTCACGGGGAATATCCAGGTCAATTTCACCGTGAACGCTGCGCACAGTTTTGCTGGATTTACCGTTACGGGAATTACCGGAGTTATGGCCCTCTTGCGCATGTTTGGCATAGCCGAGATGTTGTTCCATCTCAGCATTCAAGGCGCGTTCTGCGACCTTTTTAGTCAATTGCTTAAGCAGCCCGGCTTCGCCGAGGATATCATCTGGAGAATCACAGCCATCAAGCAGCTGATCGATAAGTTTGTCTGTTATTGGCATTCTGCATTCCTTTCAACAGGTTAAGAATGCCACTTACACAGAGTTTTTTACAGTCTC
>NZ_JBCGCU010000013.1:0-91850 GCF_038739665.1 Pseudoalteromonas qingdaonensis
CGAGACGACACTCTACGGAGTGGAAGCTGTTGGTGCCATACTTCCAGGAAAAGCCTCTAAGCTTCAGTTTATACCGAATCGTACCCCAAACCGACACAGGTGGTCAGGTAGAGAATACTAAGGCGCTTGAGAGAACTCGGGTGAAGGAACTAGGCAAAATAGTACCGTAACTTCGGGAGAAGGTACGCTCCTATCTGTGATGAGACTTGCTCTCTAAGCGGACGGGAGTCGCAGTGACCAGGTGGCTGGGACTGTTTATTAAAAACACAGCACTCTGCTAAATCGCGAGATGACGTATAGGGTGTGACACCTGCCCGGTGCCGGAAGGTTAATTGATGGGGTTAGCGTAAGCGAAGCTCTTGATCGAAGCCCCGGTAAACGGCGGCCGTAACTATAACGGTCCTAAGGTAGCGAAATTCCTTGTCGGGTAAGTTCCGACCTGCACGAATGGTGTAACCATGGCCACGCTGTCTCCACCCGAGACTCAGTGAAATTGAAATCGCAGTGAAGATGCTGTGTACCCGCGGCTAGACGGAAAGACCCCGTGAACCTTTACTACAGCTTGGCACTGAACATTGAGCCTACATGTGTAGGATAGGTGGGAGGCTTTGAAGCGGTGACGCCAGTTACCGTGGAGCCATCCTTGAAATACCACCCTTGTATGTTTGATGTTCTAACGTTGGCCCCTGAATCGGGGTTGCGGACAGTGCCTGGTGGGTAGTTTGACTGGGGCGGTCTCCTCCCAAAGAGTAACGGAGGAGCACGAAGGTTGGCTAAGTACGGTCGGACATCGTACGGTTAGTGTAATGGTAGAAGCCAGCTTAACTGCGAGACAGACACGTCGAGCAGGTACGAAAGTAGGTCATAGTGATCCGGTGGTTCTGAATGGAAGGGCCATCGCTCAACGGATAAAAGGTACTCCGGGGATAACAGGCTGATACCGCCCAAGAGTTCATATCGACGGCGGTGTTTGGCACCTCGATGTCGGCTCATCACATCCTGGGGCTGAAGTCGGTCCCAAGGGTATGGCTGTTCGCCATTTAAAGTGGTACGCGAGCTGGGTTTAGAACGTCGTGAGACAGTTCGGTCCCTATCTGCCGTGGGCGTTTGAGAATTGAGAGGGGCTGCTCCTAGTACGAGAGGACCGGAGTGGACGAACCGCTGGTGTTCGGGTTGTGATGCCAATTGCATTGCCCGGTAGCTACGTTCGGAATCGATAACCGCTGAAAGCATCTAAGCGGGAAGCGAGCCTCGAGATGAGTTCTCACTTGGAGTTTAACTCCACTGAAGGGCCGTTGAAGACTACAACGTTGATAGGCAGGGTGTGGAAGCGCTGTGAGGCGTTAAGCTAACCTGTACTAATTACCCGTGAGGCTTAACCATACAACACCAAAATGGTGTGAGACTGTTAAGTTAGAAGTTAGAAATTAAAAACTAAAGTAGACACATTACTTATAAAGCTTTCCGAATTTAACTGGGACATTATTTTATCAATTACATCCCTGTAATTGACCCTAACGGGCCGCACAGAGTGCGGTAAAAATTTTCCGGACAATTTTTTCCTGACGACCATAGCGTTTTGGAACCACCTGACCCCATGCCGAACTCAGAAGTGAAACGAAACAGCGTCGATGATAGTGTGGCATTTGCCATGTGAAAGTAGAACATCGTCAGGGCCTTATTTAAAGAAACCCGCTCAATGAGCGGGTTTTTTGCGTTTTTAGGCCGACAATGTGACGTGTCATTGTGGCATGTATTTGCACCTTGTCGGGGTTATCGACAATATGCTCCTGCATTCTTCTACTACCGCCATCCATGGCTGCAAACCCCGAGTATAATTAGGTTGGCTTTTCTTGGTATTAAGGGAGTGAACTTGTTAGGCTATGAAGGGTGAGTGAAGAATAGGGTAGAGGTTGTTGTGATAGCACTAGGTGCATATTTATTGGTGTTTGCACTATTTGGGGTGGCTGCCACTTATTTTGCTAAATTTCTTTATTTTCAATGGCGTCGCCAAGAAATGCGGCCCCGATATATTATCAGGGCCTTGCTTTGTCTCTTGGCGATTATTGTCTTGTCTTTATTGCTCAGCTTATTTGGTTACTGAGATTAGTAAGCCGAAGATGATGAGCCTTGAATTTTCACACATTGAGACTCTTGGCACTGGGTTGATGGGCGCATTAGGTGTTCGCAAATGCTCACCGCACCTGTATTCAGGTTAAATTGTTGCTCTTGTGCCGTAAGTTCTTTTGCCATTGCTTTAACTTGCTCCGCATCGGCGCTTTTAGTCGAAAATACAAGGTATTCATTGGCACCACCACACGCTCTGCTGCCAACGGCAACCACTTGGCATTGCTGTGTGGTATCACAGGATTTATCCGCAGTAAGTTCATGGATCTGCTTATAACCTTGAGCAATGGACTCGGCAGTGGCGGTCATCTTCATATTTTCCGCTCTGATAGGCTTTTCTGTCGTGACCAGCTGTTTAGGTGCAGGCTTTAGCTGGTTTTCTAGTTGATGTGCTTGGTTTGGCTTTTCTGCGGCAACAGCCTGAGTTTCCTCCTGGCTATTGCTATTACAGGCACTCAGTGCCAGCACGGTTAAAGCTACTAATGATAATCGCATAATGAGTTTATTCTTTTGTTGATGATATTGAACACCATAATACTGACATTTTAACCGCACGCAAATGCTTGTTTTTTATCCTTTAACTCATGCCTCTACCTAGCCTCGCTAATTTAGAATGCCCCCTTGAGTAAGCTTTTTTGGATCCAGTAATTGCAATAAGTCTTCATAGGGAATATCTGTTTCAGCGGCGGCGACATCAAGTATGGCACGCTTTTCGGCGTAGGCTTTTTTAGCGATTTGCGCTGCTTTTTCATAACCGATAATTGGGTTTAGGGCGGTAACCAAAATAGGGTTCTTAGCCAAAGAGCGGGTGAGGTTTTCTTCGCTTACCTTAAAGCTGGCGATGGCTTTATCGGCCAGCGCGATACTGCTGTTGCTAAGTAATTCTATGCTTTGCAGTATGTTATAGGCGATCACCGGCAGCATAACATTGAGTTCGAAATTACCTGACTGGCCGGCGATTGTGATACTGGTGTCGTTACCTATTACCTGAGCGGCGGCCATGGTGGTGGCTTCTGGGATCACCGGGTTGACCTTGCCGGGCATAATCGATGAGCCAGGCTGCAGTGCTTCCAGCTCAATTTCCGCCAAGCCACCTAGCGGGCCCGAGTTCATCCAGCGTAAGTCATTAGCTATTTTCATTAGCGCTACCGCGGCGGTTTTAAGCTGCCCGGAAACGGCGACCACAGTATCCTGGGTGGAAATATGAAAGAAGAGGTTCTCTGCGGCAGTGAAATCTACGCCGGTTTGCTTGCTTATTTCTTTGGCAAAGTGCGCTGCGAAATTTGGATCGGCGTTAATGCCTGTGCCGACCGCAGTGCCCCCTTGAGCAAGCTGTAACAGGGCTGCTGCGCTTTGGCTGATATGGGCTCTGGCGGCGACGATTTGCGTGTGCCAGGCTGACATGCTTTGCGCAAAGGTAACCGGCATGGCATCCATAAGGTGGGTGCGTCCAGTTTTAACCAGCTCACCAACCAGTTCCATCTTGGCCGCGATCACCTCTGCAAGATGATCCAAGGCTGGCAGCAATTCCTGCTCTATGGCGATGGCACTGCTGACATGGATAGTCGTGGGGATCACATCATTGGAGCTTTGCCCGAGATTCACCTGATCATTGGGATGCACCTTGGCACCGAGTAGGGCTGTAGCACGGGTGGCAATCACTTCATTGGCGTTCATATTGGTGCTGGTGCCTGAGCCGGTCTGGAATACATCCACGGGGAAGTGTTCTAAGTGCTCTCCAGCGATGATTTCGCTACATGCCTTGGCGATAGCCGAACTGGTTTTGGCATCTAAGTATCCAAGCTGATGATTGACCTTGGCTGCGGCGCGTTTGATATGTGCGAGCGCGGTGATAAAGCGGCTCGGCATGGTTAGCGAACTGATTTTAAAATTATTTACGGCGCGCTGTGTTTGCGCTTGATAGAGGGCGTCAACGGGAACCTTGAGCTCCCCCATGCTATCGTGCTCGCTGCGGTATTTCGGGGTCATGCTTTGCTCCTGAAGGCTAGTAAAGGCGGGAGTTAATAAAGCCAGGCGTTAAGTTGTCGCCTGGCTTACTGGGCTTCTAGTCGAGATAGGCTTTAAGCATCCACACCAGTTTTTCCTGCTCTTTGATGTAGTCGCTCATTAATGCCGCCGTGCCTTCATCTTCATTATCGCTGGCATCGACAAGAATGTTGCGCTGCATCTTGATCAGGGTGGTATAGCCATCAAGGAGGTTTTGCACCGCCTGAACGCCATCACTGATATTTTTAGCCTCGTTGATCTGGCTCAGCTCGATATAATCTGTAAACGCATGCAGTGGCTCCCCTCCCAGGGTAAGAATGCGCTCGGCGATTTCATCGACCTTTTCCAGTAACAGGTTGTAGATTTCTTCAAATTTGACGTGCAGTTCGAAAAAGTCGCGGCCTTTTATATTCCAATGAAAGCCTCGAGCGTTCATGTATTGAATTTGATAGCAGCTCAATAAGCGGTTGAGCTCATCGATAATGGTTTCTGTTTCTTGAGTATCCAATCCAATAGCATTTACTTGCGACATAGCTGTCTCCTTTGCGTTTAGAAGTTGTCTTTAGTATGGCGTAAAGCCCATTAATAACAAGCGGATAAAATCGATTTAAGCCATCAAATAAAATGATTTGCATACGCTTGTAACTAGGGTCTGTTTATCTTTGCGGTTTACTTTATGTTCAATCTAAACGCATTCTGATCACGACGCTCGTTATGATGCATAGTCACTCTATGTTCATAGCGAGCAACACAGAGCAGGATGCGTTTAGATGAACCCGTAGGGCAGCGCTTGTAGCGCATTTCTACTGTGTTGTTACATGTTTATGTAGAATAACTACACCACACATGTGCCGCCTTGTATAAATACACTACAAGCTGCTGCAGAAACGAACAACAAAGGTCAACAGACCCTAATGACATGGGCACGACTTGTACCAAAAACAAGGTGTTCATGGTGAAATATTGATCTACCGCAAAGGTGGATTCTGTGCTTAAAAAAGCGACATTGAAAGTTGATTTAGCGCAATATTTTTATGTGCTAGGGGAGCATAATCTGAACATCGACATAGGAGATGTGGTTATGAATAAATCGAAAAAAGCTGAAATCACCGTTTGTGTTATTGCCGTTCTCACCTTTGTAATTACCTTAGTGGGTCACCTTGCTGGGGCTAGCTTCGCAAATTCCGATGCCTTCGGTATGATTGCTGCGCCTATCCCTTTGGTGCTGGCTGTTATCGCTGTGGTTGCTTATAAGGTTGCCGCTGCGGCCGAGGATTAATCCTCGCGCAGTTGCTCAAGAATATAAGCAACGACCTTGCGGGAGTAGATAAGGCTGGTGTGGCTAAGGTGAAACACCTTGTGCTGCGCCATGCCGTTGAGCTTGGTTTCATCGACCTTGACCGTGCCATCGCATGGCTGTCCCTGTTCAAAAAGGGGTAATAGGCCCAGAGGTAAGTCACCGGCAATGCTGTAGAGCTTGGCGTTAAAAGGCCAGTCTTGATTTTCACTGGCCAGATATTCCAGGCTGTTTTTGAGTAGCGCCTGCATACCTTTTTGCTGCATATGATGGACTATCTTGGCACCTTTATGGGGCGTGCCCAGGGTAAAAACCTTTTTTACCTGAGCCGCTTGAGGGAAATCCTGGCTAAGATAGCGTCGTGCGATCAAGCCGCCCAAGGAATGGCAGACAAAGGCGCAATCCTGATCGCCGATAAAGGCATTAATGCGGGCGAAGATCTCATCGGTATTGGGATCTAAGGTGTTATAAGACAGGTTGAGTATATCGTAGCCGTGTTTTTGCAGCCGTGCGCACAGGGGGCGCATAACAAAACCCGACATATACAAGCCATGTAAAACTACTACCTTAGTGATCATACTTATCCTTACCCACGTCTTGGCCTAGGCGATGACGCATGTCTTGTTCCAGTTTTGGCTTATTTAGCCCTGACCCTGCCAAGCGGTCAAGGTAATTTGCAGCGTTTGCTCTTGGTTGCTCATCCATACTTCGGCATCTTCTATACTAATGGTGAGATCTATACTGCGTGAGGCCATGGCCGCCAGTTGCTGGGTTTGTTCATAGTTTAAGCTGATCACCCTAAGATTTTTAAACTGGCTTAGCTTCTGCTGATTTTTCTGCCACCAAATTTCCTGGTTGTTTTCGCCATAGGCGTACAGCACTACTTCTTTGGCACGGGTGCAGGCTTTTTTGAGGCGCTTTTCATCGGGCAGGCCGAGATCTATCCACAGGCTGATGCTGTCATCCATTTCCCGCTGCCATAACTCCGGCTCGTCTTCGGCGCACAAACCCTTGGTAAATTGCAGGTCATCATTGGCATGTAAGGCAAAAGCCAGCAGGCGGATCATCAGGCGTTGCTCGGTTTCCGAAGGATGCTGGGCGACGGTTAAAGGGTATTCTTGATAGTGGTGGCGATTCATATCACTGATATTAAGACGCGCTTTAATTATGGTGGCCTTTAATGCCATAACAACTACTTCCTAGGCGAGCAAAGCGGGCAGTATACACGTTCGCAGGGCGATTTGCTCAGCTCATATAGACGCTGCCGGGGGATTCCCAGCAGCCAAAACCAATGCACACTAAATTTTAAAGTGTGGCGTGAGGGCCAAACACCTCGTAGTGAATACGCGCTTCATCAATACCCAGTAGCTGTAGTTTTTCTTTGGCAAACTGCATAAAGGCAACCGGACCACATAAGTAGTATTCGCCATCAGCTATGGGCAGTTCAATCTGAGAAAAGTCGATAAGGCCGGCGAAGGTATGTTGGCCATTGCCTTGCTCTTGGTTGTACCAAGTATAATGACGCCAGTTATGTTGTTCACACAGGTGCGCGGTGTGCGCCGCAAATGAGTGTTGAGCCTGGTTTTCGCAGGCATGGATAAAGGTTACCGGGTGCGCATATTGGCTATGTGCCAAGGTCTCCAACATGGATTGCATAGGGGTAATTCCCACACCTGCAGAAATAAGCACAACGGGCTGTTGCTTGTTGGTAAAGAAGAAGTCTCCCGTTGGCGCATGTAAATCAACCAGGTCGCCCACACTAAGCCTGTTATGCAGGTAATTGGAAACAACTCCCAGTTGCGTATCGCCTTCACGTTTCACCGAGATGCGGTAGTCTTTACCATTTGCCTTGGCCGAAAGAGAATATTGGCGGATTTCGATATGCTCAGAGGTGTCCGGTTGCAATTCAATGGCAATGTATTGGCCTGGCTGGAAGTCCATGACCGGCTGGCAGTCCACAGGTCGAAACGTAAAGCTGGTCACCAGCTCTGACTCTTGTGTTTTTTCAGCTAGTTGAAACGCTCGTTTGCCTCGCCAGCCGCCAATGGCGGAAGCTCTTTGCGAATATAGCTGCTCCTCTCTGGAGATAAAAATATTGGCCAAGATGCCGTAGGCCTTACCCCAGGCTTGCTCGACAGCTTGGGTAAAGTGGTGGCTGAGCAATTCGCGCATGGTTTCAATCAGATGGTGGCCGACAATGTCATAATCATCAGCTTTAATATCAAAACTCACATGCTTATTGGCGATGCGCTCAATGGCGTGAGCCAGTACCGCTGGGTTATCTAAGTTTTTTGCGTAGGCGACAATTGCTTCAAACAGCGCCAACTTCTGACGTCCGGAATGCTGGTTGCTTAAATTGAAAATATCTTTAAGTTCAGGATTGTGTGTGAACATTCGGGTGTAAAAGTGCTCGGTAACCGCAGCGCCAGCCTGTTCAATCAAAGGAAGGGTTGATTGCACAGTTTTAATATCTTGAATAGATAACATCTTAACTCCAGAAGTTATAGCTATGGCCTTGAATAGTTGGCCGGAATTTTAGAAACATAGGAATAAAGCAGGCTGCCTTTACTCGATAGGGGAATTCCAAGAGTTTGTGCAGCCATGCCTTGAGTGTTTGCCTAAACGCATGAAAATAGCCCATCACCCCGTCTTAGATGGGCAATTGGCTATACTCATAGCTGGGCTTTTGCCTTTTTTAAATCATTAGGTGTGGCTACTTAACGTAGCAACCGAGTCCGTGTAGACCAACACAGCGTATGACATAGCCAATCTTGAACATGGCCGCGAAGACTATGGTTGCTATATGTGCGCTGACCTGTGCTGGGATGGAAAAGTAATGATTAAATTGATAGGTCATCAGTAGACACAAAACCGTGGTTATAAAAGACAACACCATGGTCCAGTTACCGCCAATAACACACCATTGGAAGTTAAGTTGTTGACCATCCAGCTGTTGGTTATTGGTGAGTAAAAAATTTGAGTACATCTGCGCTCCACACTATGAACAATTAGGCATGGTTATATAGTCAAAATGCGTGCCATTTTGTAATTGTATGAAATATATGGATAATTTTTTTTAGAAATAAAGGTGTGTCATAATGACTTCTTTGCTATTGTGTCTTTATGACTCATTGTTGTCTTTATGATTAGGTGATGTATGAATAACCCTACCGATAACCAGTTGTTAGAACTGTCGCTGGAATTGGCGCAAAGCGTCTCTAGCAAGCAGCGTTTTGATGGCCTGCTAACTGCTGTGCGCAAATTTATCACCTGTGATGCCATAGTGTTATTGGTTTTGAAAGGGGATTACCTGCAGCCGCTGGCCTTGCAGGGGTTAAGACGCGGCACCATGGGGCGGCAATTTGTTATTGCCGAACATCCGAGATTTTTGGCTGTGTGCCAATCCATGCAAGCGGTGCGTTTTGAGGCAGACTCAAATTTACCCGACCCCTATGATGGGCTGGTGCTGGCCACAGACGGCGACTTGCCCATTCATGCCTGCATGGGCATTCCCTTGTATTTTGAACAACAGCTGATTGGCGTGCTGACCTTGGATAGTTTAACGCCCGAGGTTTTTGATTCCCTGTCGCAAAGAACCTTGGCGCTGATCGCCTCCATGGCCTCGATCAGCCTGCATACGGCTCTCGCTCTGGATTTATTGGAAACCAATATCAAGCACTCCAAAGAGGTCATGCGGGTGCTTAATGAGCCGGGCAGCCAGGGGCAGCAGTCAAACCTGGTTGGCCAAAGTGCGGCAATGGAAAAGCTTAAAAGCGAAATAGCCCTGGTCGCCCCATCAAACTATTCAATTTTAATTCAAGGGGAAAGCGGCACAGGTAAGGAGCTGGTGGCGCACAGCATTCATCAGCAGTCAACGCGCAGTGACGAAGCCATTATTCATGTCAATTGCGCCGCCTTGCCGGAAAATCTGATAGAAAGCGAACTCTTTGGCCATGCCAAGGGTGCCTTTACCGGGGCGGCACAAAAGCGTGCCGGTAAGTTCCTTATCGCCAATGGCGGCACCATATTCTTAGATGAAGTGGGCGAACTGCCTCTGGCGGTGCAAAGCAAGCTGCTGCGTGTGCTGCAAAGTAATGAAATTCAACCCCTGGGTTATGACAGCACAGTTCATGTTGATGTGCGCGTTATTGCCGCCACCAACAGGGATCTGAAAACGGAAGTTGAGCAAGGGCATTTTCGCGCCGATCTCTATCATAGGCTCAATGTGTACCCGGTCACAGTGCCGCCACTGCGGGAAAGAGAGGGGGATATCGCCCTGCTTGTGGGGTTCTTTAATGAGCGCATCAAACGCAAGCTGGGCGTGAATCAGTTAAAGGTATCAAGTGAACTGATGGCGCGCCTAGAGCATTACTTCTGGCCGGGCAATGTGCGTGAGCTTGAACACCTGCTGAGCAGAGCAGCTCTTAAAGCCTGCGCAAAGGTTTCCATGCAAGATCGTCATCGGCAAATAGTGACTTTGGAGATCAGCGATTGCGATGAGCTTGCCCCAGAGGGTGCAGAAGAGCATGCCAAAGCGCCAAGGGAGTTGGCGTTAACAGAGCAGATTAGCACTGAGCAGAGCCTCAATTTAAGAGACGCGGTAGACGATTATCAAAAAGCCTTGATCAAGCAGACATTGCATCATTATCAAGGCAATTGGAGTCAGGCGGCGAAACACCTTGGCGTTGATCGCGCTAATCTGGTGCGTTTATCCAAGCGCTTGGGCATACGAGTTGAAAAGGTGGTGTGGTAATACTAATTCACTTAATGTAGCTAATCATTCTAGCGGACTAGATATCGTGCTCACGGCGTTGAAATTAATAACCTCATAAGAAATATTCCGCCTTGTTATCACATCATTTATCCAGCGCTATATCTGATCGCAAGATAAAATGAATAATTGCTACTGGCAAAGAACAAACCTTTTCTGACGGTAATTGCTTAATGTTACGTGTTAAAACTAATGGCACAAAAATCTGGCGGTTTAAATATACTGTCAGTAAAAAAGTCTCTATGGCCATAAGGTGTAATCATGAAAATTTTAATTGTCATTCTTTTGTTGTTTTCACACTTTAGTTACGCTGGAGATTCAATGTCTAGAATTAAAGCGCTGCATTTAAGTGTTGGCATAATGACTTGGTGTGATGCTAAACATGGTAGTAAAGCAGAAACGAGCTTTAGAGATGCTGGCTATGAAGCTCGCATGATATTAGAGTTAAATGGAGATTGGGATACTGGTAAAGTAAAAAAAGTTCTCACAGAATTAAAAAAGCGTTCTTTTGGCGGTAGGGATTGTGACTTGGCCATGAAAGAGTCACGTTTGGTTGTCAGTCGCATTCTGGACGATGCGGGTATTGATTTGACCCAACTTAAGCAACATTACCTTTACATGCGGGAGCATGGATCCCTATAAATGCCAAAAAGAGCAATTGAAGATGCTAAAGTTTTTGGCTAATAATCATGAGGGAAATTATGATATCTAGCGATAAGTAACAGCTTTCGAGATATCAATTCGATGACCCTTAGTCGGTACCCAGTCACTAGCAACTATTGCACCTTCTTTTATGAAGGTAACCGTTATGCCTCCACTATCGGCAAGCTTAGCGCTATTCTTAGATTCAATAGATACTGATACAAAGTTACAAGAATTGTTTTCTGATATTGTGTTATGACCAATTTGACGATTCGATGATGTTATTGAAATTGTTACCTCATCAGGATGGGTGTCAGGAGCGTCAAAGCCAATAAGTACACTCGCATTACCTGTCATATTGTTCCGAGAAATCTTTACTGTATTTAGACAACCTTTAGTACTACCTATAAAGTTAGCTTCTTTACCCCCATCATAAGAGTCTTCTAGAATCCAGTATTTAGGCCTTTTGTTAAATAATCCAAACATGTCAATCCTTTAGTAGAGATTATACTTATCATCTATGTTGAACGAAATTGGTCCCCATACATGATAATAATAAGAACATTTTTCATTTTATTAAGAAGTGATGGTATCTTAATTTCATTCTATATGTGAAGGATAACAAAATTATGGGCATCTTTAGTAAGTTTAAAGACAATTATGAAAAGAACTTTGTTATTGAAATTTTAAATGATCAGTTTGAGCGGATTGAGTCGCTTGGACTTTTAACCTTTAACCATAAAAAACTTTCCGTAGAGCTAGTGGAAAACCTATGGGGTGAAAGTACTAGTTATTTAAATGGCTCAATACACAAGCGACCTGCCCGGATTGTTTTTTCAATAGCTGCATTATCAAATGGACTAGAGTGCCTAGCAAAAGATGATATACAAAATCAAAAGGCATTTCTGGTTTTACTTAGAGATCTATTTGCTGAAGTTGATGTAAATAGGAATCTATACGAGCTTAAGGCGGTGGATGTTGAGTTGCTAGAAATAGCTAGCAAGATTTATGTAGAGTTTTCTCAAGACTTGCCCAATGAAGAGAATGCGAGTGAACAAGTGAACTTAAAGAACTATCAAACATGGGATGAGTGGTATGCTGTTTTTCAAGCCGAGGCTGCATTTCATTTTGATAAGTTAGGCAAGTTTAATTGCTTAGAGTATATGGATAAAAGCCCACTTCAAAGGGCCTATCAAGAAAATGTAGATCCAAGGCCTCTAGCTAAGGTTTTTGCAGAAGAAACAGATTTCGAAAATGTTCTTAAAGGCTCAACATAATTACTAGTTTTCAGCTCTCATATACAGCCTGCTATCAGACATTTCTTGTAAGTGACTTTGCCACCTAAATTTATGAAAACTAATTTTTACTTTATAGTAAACTACGCAGCATTAGTTGAGGTGATAAATCAAAATTATTCACCCAGCCCCCATACAGTACCCCATGGTGTTTTGGGTTGAGTTAAAAGGTTAAATTTATCAAATGAGTAGAGCAGGAATTCAATGGTTTCCGGGCCATATGAACAAGGCGCGCAATGAAATAAAAGAAATCATGCCGCAGATGGACGTGATTATTGAAGTACTGGATGCGCGTATTCCCTACAGCAGCGAAAACCCCATGGTGGGTGCCCTGCGTGGCGATAAGCCGGTGATCAAGATCCTCAATAAGGCGGATTTGGCCGACCCACAGATGACCACGCAATGGCTTAATTATCTTGAGCAGGAAAGTGGTGTTAAGGCTCTGCCTCTGGAGCATGACAAGGCCGCTCAAGTAGGCAAAATAGTCGAGCTGTGTAAAAAGCTGGTGCCTCACAAGGTGGGTGCCGATAAACAAATTAAAGCCATGATCATGGGTATTCCCAATGTTGGTAAGTCGACACTGATCAATACCCTGGCTGGGCGCATCGTCGCCAAAACTGGTAACGAACCGGCGGTAACCAAGGCACAACAGCGGATTAAAATCGATGAAGGCATCATGCTTTACGATACCCCGGGAATGCTCTGGCCCAAGGTTGAGAATGAAAATTCCGGCTATCGCTTAGCGGCCACCGGCGCTATTCGCGATACTGCCATCGACTATGAAGAAGTGGCCAGCTATACCGCCGAGTATTTGCTGCAAGCCTACCCGCAATTGCTGATTGACCGTTACAAGGTCGACCCCTTACCCGAGCAAGATTATGACTTTATGCTGGCGGCAGGCAAGAACCGTGGTTGTATTCGTGGTGGTAACCAGGTGGATCTACATAAGTTCTCGGAAATTTTAATCAATGAGCTGCGCGATGCAGTGCTTGGCCGAGTAAGTATGGAAACGCCCGAGATGCGTGAGCGCGAAGAGCTGATGGTGGCCGAATTACGCGCCGCTGCCGAGGCCAAGAAGGCGGCCAAGGAAGAAGAAAAGCGTCTGCGCCGTGCACGAGCCCGTAAGAACCGCCGCTAATAGATAAGCAGCAAATTTTAGACATAAAAAAAGCCCGAAAGGGCTTTTTTGTTTTCATATCTACCGTCACCGATATGAGCAATGTAGCAAGTAAAATGTAATGCGGTTGATGGAGTGACCATATCAAGGGGCGTTGAATTGGCCGCCATCAACCTGTGCCTTACGGGCGCTAAGCGTGTTTCAGGGTCGTGAAACAAGTTTCAGTAACAAGGAGGTTATTTGCATTCCCGTCTTGTTGAGATTGATTATCAATTAGATTTGAATGTCAGTCAATACTTAATGCAAATAATTCTCAATTAAATTTATGTGCCTTTTTATCTCTAGCTCGATTAAGGTGAAACCCTACCTAATTTTTGCCCCAGCGCTGGTGGATTACGCTATGGTTATTAAAACAATAAATGGGATGCACTAGTATGAGTCAAGATAATTACCCTCAAGGACATTTTTGTTGGGCGGAGCTGTGCTCTACCGATTGGCAAAACGGCAAGACCTTCTACGGTGACTTTTTCTCTTGGTCGGCGCACGATCAAGCTATTGGAGAAGGTGTGTATTACACCATGCTGCAAAAGCAACAGCAGGATATTGCCGCCATGTATCAGATGCCCGCCGAGCAACAGGCGCAGGGCGTGCCTAGCTATTGGCTGACCTATATTGCCGTTGATGATGTCGACAGCAAAACCGCCGCCGCCAAAGAGCTTGGGGCCAGCATAGTAGATGGCCCACATGAGATTCCCGGTGCCGGGAAAATGGTGCTGCTATGCGATCCCGGTGGCGCCATGGTGGCCTTATGGCAGGGTCAGGGCCATAAGGGTTCACAGCGTAAGAATGAAACCAACACCCCTTGCTGGTTTGAACTGGCCACCCGGGATATGCGCGCCAGTACCGAGTTTTATCAGCAGCTGGTGGGCTGGCATAGCGAGTTGCACCCCATGGATGATATGGAATACAGGGTTCTCAGCATTGATGGTGAGGAAATTGGTGGCATGCTGGAAATGAATGAGCAGTGGCCGGACGACATTCCATCTCATTGGATGGTGTATTTTCAGGTTGATAACTGCGATGAGCAGGTGGAGCTGGCGAAAAAACTCGGCGCCGAGGTATGCGTAGAGCCTATAGACATCCCGGATGTTGGCCGCTTCAGCGTGATTAATGACCCCCAAGGCGCGGTATTTTCGGTTATTCAACTTCAAGGATAAGTAATGACTCAACATGTAGTGATCACAGGTGCCAATCGTGGCATAGGTCTGGAATTGGCTAGGCAGTACGTGAATGCCGGTGCCGAAGTAAGCGCCTTGGTGCGCCAAAGCAGCGATGAACTAGATGCTTTAGGTGTTCAGGTGATCTCTGGTATCGATGTTTGCGAACCAGAGCAGGTACGTGATCTGGCAGCTAAGCTCGACAACAAGCCCATAGATATTCTTATTAACAACGCCGGGCTATTGCACAATGAAACCTTGGCCGATATGGACTTTACGGTAATAGAGCGGCAGTTTGCCGTTAACGCCCTGGCACCTTTGCGTGTGACCCATGCCTTGGGGCATTTATTGCCCGCCGGTGCCAAGGTGGCGATGATCACCTCACGCATGGGCTCTATTGCCGATAATGGCTCCGGTGGTTATATCGGCTATCGCATGTCTAAAGCAGCCTTGAATGCCGCCGCCGTAAGTCTGGCTCACGAACTTAAGCCCCGTGCCGTGGCGGTTGGTCTATTTCATCCCGGGTTTGTGCAAACGCGTATGGTGGGTTTTGCCGGTGATGTTAGCCCCGAGGTCGCGGCGCAGCGCATAAAGCAGCGGATCGCCGAGCTGGACTTGGCCAATACTGGCGGCTTTTGGCATGCCAATGGTGAGCGCTTACCCTGGTAAGCGACTCACTAGTTCACTATCTACATTTAAGCAGGCGGCAAGTGTGTATAAGATCACCTGCTCCGCCTCATTAATGTCGCCATCGTGGCTAATGCAGAGCTGGCAGGCTTGAACCAGCGCCTGCTTCTTCGCCTGCGGCAAGGCTTTCACTATGCTTAATGCCCGTTGCAAACGGGTGATCTGACATTGGGCGTCACCATAATAGCGCATGGGTAACTGCAAGGCTTCAGAGGCCGCCTTAAGTGCTGTGGCTTGCTGCTGCTCATCACTGTGACCAAAGCTGGCAAGAGCGTTAAGCAATTGCTCGCAGGCCGTTCCGATAAGTTTTTTATTAAGACCACCTATGGCGCCTGTACTGGCTTCACTCAGAGCGTGGGCACTCAGTTCATAGAAGGACCAGGCATGCAGGTCCAAACTACCATCTACCACAACAATATTCTTTAGCTTGGCTAAAAACTCCCGCTGTCCATGTGGTGGTAAACAACGTAGTGCTCCTATGGCAACCTCCAACAGCATCAGCTTTTTACTCAAACCAAGTGCAGACAATGAGGTTTCGGCCTGGTCGAATTTAAACGCATCGACATAGGGTAAAGCAACAATCTGACGCAGTTGTGCTTGGCGTTGCTGCCAGTCTTGATGTAAGCACAGCAGCATTACCAGCCACTGGGCATCCACTGGCTCATGAGCCAGGTAACCAAGGTTGGCATCGATTCCTTCAAGTTTTATCTGATTCAGGCTGTTGTTTTGATGTCGCTCCACCTGAAACTGACTTTGCTCATGCGCTGCCATCATGGCGCCATGCACAGTCGCATGAGCATGACCTCTAGGGCGTTTGGTAAGCACGCCTCTCCAGCTGGGGTCGAGTGCTTTTATGCGCTTGCTCAGAGGCGGGTGGGTGCTTAACCAGGATAGCCAGGGGCTGAGCGCATCGGAAAAAAACAAATGACTATATAAATGCGCGTTATTTTGTCTCAGGGTGTTTTTACGTGGGCTTTCAGCTATTACCAGTAAAGCCTGAGCCAGGTCATAAGGGGCGCGGGTGAGTTCGGCGGCTCCGGCATCGGCGAGATATTCCCGCTGGCGACAGACCAGGGCCTTAATAGCGTCGCCAAGCTGAGTTCCAAGCCAGCCAAACAGGGTGAGTATCAGACCGACTATGGCGCCAAAGCCGGCTCCGTCGCCTTTTTGGGCGTGTCGGCGCGATGCATTCATGGCGCTGTAGATAAGATTTTCACCGGCCTGGCCAATAAAGGTGATGCCAAAAAGCAGGGCCGTCATGCGTACATTAAGGCGTACATCGCCGTGACGAATATGGCTGAATTCATGGGCTACCACCGCCTGTAATTGCTCGCGACTTAGCTGTTGTAAGGCTCCCTGAGTAACGGCAATCACGCTGTCCTGTCTGTGATAACCGGCGGCAAAGGCATTGATGCTGGGCTGACGTTCAAGTACATAAACCCCGGGTACCGGCATTCGTGCAGCGATGGCAACCTCTTCAACCACATTAAGCAGCTGGCGATGCAATGGATCATAGCTGTTGCTTTGCACCTGCTCGCCACCGAGTTGTTGAGCAATAATATGACCGCCGCGGCGCAATTGAAAATACTTATAGAGTACGGCCACCATGATCACTGAGCCTATGGTTAGGGTGACGCCAAGGTGAATACGGCCGCCATTATCCAGAGGCTGTAAGCCATAATTAAAGAATGTATAGGGATCGGTGGCGAAGACACGCATCAGCCAGAGTAATGGCCAATGGGCGAGGGCGATCAGCAGGGTGACCGCGAGAACAAATAAGGTAACCAGCAGCCAGGTTTTACGTCTGGCCTGGCGCTGGTGTTCAAAGAAGTTTTGCACGGCTAGTTAAAGGATACTTTTGGTGCCTGACGTTGTGCTTGTGGGTCTTCCAGCTGCAACAGTGGTGCGTCGATACCATGGCCCGTCATTTTTGCGACCAGTACAGGTGGGAAGCTTTGCTTAAAGCTGTTGTATTGCATCACCGCGTCGTTATATGCCTGACGGGCAAAAGCAATGCGATTCTCTGTGCTGGTAAGCTCTTCGCTTAAATTAGCCATGGTGCTGTCGGCTTTAAGGTCGGGGTAATCCTCGACACTAATTTGCAATGCACCCAGAGCGCTACTTAGCGCGCCTTCACTGGCGGCCAGCTGAGCTAATTTGGTGGCGTCGATATTGCCCTGATGCAGGGCTTGCAGGGCGCTTACCGCCTGGTTGCGGGCGGCTGTAACCGCTTTTAGGGTGGTGTTTTCATGATCCAGATACGCCTGCGCAGTGGCAACCAGGTTGGGCACCAGGTCGTGACGGCGGTGTAATTGCACATCTATCTGTGCAAAGGCATTTTGAAATTCGTTTTTATACTGTACTAGATTGTTGAAGATTATTACCACGGCTATGGCGACAACAACCAGTATGATTAAAAGTACTGTCATGTGCATTTTCCTCCCTAATTACTTGGTTAATATAACCTATCTGGTTATAAAAGCAGCCAAAGCAAAGACTTTTTTGCTATTATGAGGGCTGATTATCGACTTTTTTTCGGGGTTTTCCGTGGAATTATCGCAAGGCGCTGTGCTTAGCCTACCTTTGTTTTTACTTAATGACTCACTTTATTCTCGCGACATGAATGAACCAGATCTGCTGTTAGAAGTAGAGCTGGACGAAGACCTGTTGGCGCATTTATGCCAAAACCCCAGCGCCGAGCAAACGGTAAGCCTGCAGCTTAGCAGCTACGAGCTGCGCCCTCAGGCTCAACCCTTATTGCCTTGTGAGCATCAGGCCATGTTGACGCTAAGTCGCGGCCCGCTATTGGCGGCAGTGCTGGAATGCAGTGATGGTCAAAGCTATGTCTCGCCCCAGTTGGAAATGATGCCAACTTTCGACCTCGGTGACGACTATGAATAAACTGGCCTGGATGCTGCTTCTGGTATTTTGTACCGGCTGCGCCGTGTTTGGCGCCCAGAAGTACGACAGCCTTTACGGTCAACAGCTGGTGGAAAATCGCCAGCACCCCGTTGCCATCGAGCAGCAGGACTACTTCCAACAAGAAGTAAAGCCCATAATCGATAACCGCTGTGTGGTCTGTCATGGCTGTTATGATGCGCCCTGCCAGCTGAAAATGTCCTCACCTGAGGGCATAGAGCGCGGCACTTCAAAAGATCTGGTGTACGATGGCACCAGGCTGTTGGCGTCCGAGCCGAGCCGCTTGTTTATCGATGCACACACCACGGCGCAGTGGCGTGAAAAGGGGTTTAACCCAGTCTTAAACGAGCGCCAACAAAACCCCCATGCCAATTTAATGGCCAGCGTTATGTATCGCTCCCTGGCTCTTAAACAGCAGCATCCGCTGCCAGAGCAAGCCATTTTGGGTAAAGAATTTGACTTTAGCCTGGATCGCCAGCAAAGCTGCCCGACCATAGAAGAGTTTGACGACTACGCCATCGACAACCCCTTGGCGGGTATGCCTTATGGCTTGCCGGCGCTAAACAGTGCGGAAATGGCAACCCTGACGAATTGGTTGCAGCTGGGAGCGCCCTTACCCGAAGCCCAGGCAATCAGTACCGAGTTGCAGCTTGAGGTCGATAAGTGGGAAGCCTTTCTTAACCGTGACGAGCTAAAGCACAGATTGAGCGCCCGTTATATTTATGAGCATTGGTATCTGGCCAATATCTATTTTGCCGATGTGGAGCGCGGACAATTCTTTAAACTGGTGCGCTCCAGCACGCCGCCGGGACAGGCCGTTAAGGTGATCGCCACCCGCCGTCCTTATGAAGACCCTAAGGTCGAGCGTGTTTATTACCGCTTGCTGGCGTCCCACAGCACAGTGCTGGCGAAAACCAATATTCCGCTAGCGCTGAATGACGGCAAACTAGCGCGTTTGCAGCAACAGTTTATCGATACCGATTACCAGGTCAGCCGCTTGCCCGGTTATAACATAGAGGTGGCTTCCAACCCCTTTAAGGCCTTTGCCGCCATCCCAGTGCGCTCTCGTTATCAGTTTATGTTGGACGAGGCTGAGCTGATAATTCGCGGCTTTATTCAAGGCCCGGTATGTCGCGGGCAAATCGCCCTTAATGTGATCAACGACCAGTTTTGGGTGGCCTTTGTTGACCCGCAATTTATCGGCGCCGAGCAATTTGAGCAGTTTTTAGAGCGCCACGAAGATGCCCTGGATATGCCGGCGCAGGAGCAAAGCAATGCGCTGCCCATCTCGAGCTGGGTCAAATATGCCGCCAAGCAAAGCAAGTTTCTAGAAGCCAAGGCGGCACTGGCAAATGAGGTGTTTGCCGACGGTCGGCATTTAACCCCGGACCTTCTTTGGCAGGGTGAAGGCCATAACGACAATGCCGCCTTGACCATTTTCCGTCACTTTAACAGTGCCACTGTGGTGAAGGGCTGGGTGGGCGAAGCGCCGAAAACGGCGTGGATCCTCGACTATTCTCTATTTGAGCGTATTCACTACCTGCTGGTGGCCGGGTTTGATGTTTACGGCAATGTCGGTCATCAGCTGATCACCCGTCTTTATATGGATTTTTTGCGTATGGAAGGGGAAGACAACTTCTTATCGCTGTTGCCACTGGAGGAGCGTGCCCAATTGCGTGCCCACTGGTATCGCCGCTCACCGAAAAGCCTGGTCGAGTTCCTTAAAGACTCGGACATCCGCTTTACCCAGCCTAGCGGCATAAGCTATAGCAGTGATGATATGCAGCAGGAGCTTTACAACAAGCTGGCGGCCAAGTTGGAGCCTGTGCTGAGCAAGCGTTATGACTATCGTCAGGCACCAGAGGTGTTACAGCGCCTTAATAAGTTAGATAGCAAGGCGGTCAACCTGCTGCCCCAGGTCAGTTATATCCTGGTGGGCGATAAGGAGTCTGAGTATCAGGCCTATAGCCTGGTGCACCATAACGCCCACTACAACATCAGCAGTCTGCTACGCGAAGAAGCGCAGCGCGCTTACGATGAAGACAAGGCGATGCTGGTGCCAGGTTTTATCGGTGATTACCCGGAAGCCTTATGGGTGCTCAGTGAAGAGCAGTTGCCAGCCTTTGTGCAAGGCTTGGAGCAGGTGCGCAATGAGCAGCAGTACCGCGCCCTGAAGAGTCGCTTTGCAGTACGTCGCAGCGACCCGGATTTTTGGCACTATAGCGACTTGTTACACCGGGTCTCACAGCGCTACCGCGGCATTGAATACGGACTGTTAGATTATAATCGCTTGGAAAATCGCTAGCTTAGCTGCTTTCAGTGCAACAGTTTTATAACACTTGTGCACCTGTGTTTGTTTTGGCAAAATTGTTGTGCTCGTGCCTATTAGAAAGAGAATAACAATGCACTATTGGTCTATATTGTTAATTATTATCGCTGCAGCATTTACTGCTCAGGCGAATGAAAAGAAGTTGAATAAGTGTATTAGCCCTTCGGGTAAAGTGACTTACACTACAGAGTCTTGTCCTGCAGGGCACCGTGAGCAGGTGATGCGTGAGCAGATGTCGCTGATGCAGTTTGCGCAAAAAGCACGTCAGGCACCGGACGTAGGCCCTAAAGAAGCCGACGAAACCGACCTGGCTTTTTATCTGCGTAATAACTTTACTCACACTGATTGGGTTGAGAATATTCAGCGCAGCTACCTGGAGCAAGGCAATGCCGTGGTGGTGGTAGACACCTTTCGCTTGCATAAACTGGAAGGTATCTGTCAGGCTACTCAGCAATGGATTCAAGAGCATCCGCATCCTATTTTTAATCTTCAGGATATGCGTTTTGAATTTACCAGTGGTGCACCTTTTGCGTCCCGATATGTGACCGAAGGGGTCTGTGATTACCGCTTAAGATAAAACTTAAGATACACAAAAAAGGAGCCTGGGCTCCTTTTTTATTGCCTTGAATTCGCTGCAGGCCTAGAGCCAGAGTAGGGGAAGTGGCTAATCCCTTTCACTCTCTTTGCAGATAACGGTATGATAGGTTTATTAACCGCGAATGTGAGAGATAAAATGTCGAGTGCTGCAAAAAAAATAGCCGTTATGTTGGAAATGCAACATGCCATGAATACTAAAGTTCACGAGCAATGGTTTGACCAAGGCTTTGAATGGTATCGTGCAATTTGGGTTGAGTGTGCGGAAATGCTTGATCACTACGGCTGGAAATGGTGGAAAAAGCAAACGCCCGACACCGAGCAAGTAATTTTAGAGCTGGTGGATATTTTTCACTTTGGCCTAAGCCTGCGCATTGATGGTGAAACCTCCTTTACCGATCTGGCCGCCGCCCTTGAGCAGGAAATGGCGCAAGTACATAGCGAAGCAGATTTTAAAGCCACTTTAGAAGTCTTGGCCGCCAGCGCGGTAAATGACAAAGCTTTTAATGCCGCGGCATTTGCTGGCTGTATGCAGCAAATCGGCATGAATATCGATGATCTGTATCGTGGCTATGTTGGCAAGAACACCCTTAACTTCTTCCGTCAGGATAACGGCTATAAGGATGGCACCTATATCAAGGTATGGCATGGTCAGGAAGACAACGAGCACCTGGTTGAAGTGGTGAAAAGCCTGGATACAGAAAATCCAGACTTTGCCCACCTGGTTTACCAGGGCTTACAACAACGTTACCCGGCGTAAGTAACCCTAAATAGGTAAAATATCCCGATAGTCGGTGATATTTTCATACCCGGCTAGCTGGCGACTTGGTTGCTTGCTATCCGGGTTGGCCACCGCCAGCAGATGGCCAATACCAAAGCGTTTGGCCGATGCCAGCACAGCCGCACTGTCGTCCACAAACAAGGTGCGTTCCTTATCGAATTTCAAATCCTCTTGCACCTGTTGCCATAAACTCTGCTCTTCCTTGCTGACACCATAGTCATGAGTGGAAATAAGCAGATCCAGATACTGATCCAGCTCGGTTATCTCCACCTTCAGGCTTAAACTGTCGCGGTGGGCATTGGTGAGCAGAATCAATTCCTTACCCGCTGCTTTTAAGGCCTTGAGAAACACAATAGCATCATCGCGAATGGAGATAAGGTGTTGTATCTCGCGTTTAAGCTCCATGATTGGTAACTGTAATTCCTGCTGCCAGTAATCCAGACAGTACCATTGCAGTTGTCCATGCACCTCTTCATAGCGCTGGGCTATGACATCGCGGGCTTCGGCAAGACTGATTTGGTGACGCTTGGCATAGGCTTGGGGGATCAACTCCAGCCAAAAATGATTGTCAAAATGCAGATCCAGTAAAGTGCCATCCATATCCAGTAGCACGGTGTCGATATTGGCCCAATTTGGCATAGGCTTTTCCTATTAAAACAATTATGATGAGCATTAAGGTGATAATAACAAAGTCGTGGCCATGACACAGAAAAAGCATCCAACTCCTCCACAAATTTTAGGCACTCAAGTGGTTGCTCAAAGCCGCTTATTCACCGTCGAGACCTTAGATTTATGTTTTTCCAACGGTGAGCAGCGCCAGTATGAACGTATTCGTGGCGGCGGCAGAGGGGCTGTGCTTATAGTGCCAGTGACCGAAAATGATGAGCTGATCCTGGTGCGTGAGTATTGTGCCGGCACCAATGATTATCAGCTGGGCTTTCCAAAAGGCTTGATCGATCCCGGCGAAAGCCCTGAGCAGGCGGCGGTGCGTGAGCTTAAAGAAGAAGTAGGCTTTGGCGCCCATAACTTGGAGGCTCTCAAGAAGGTGTCATTGGCGCCAAGTTATTTTAATGCCCATATGCACATTATTGCCGCCACTGAGCTTTATCCCGAACGTTTATCCGGTGATGAGCCCGAACCCTTAGAAGTGGTGTATTGGCCAAAAGCACAATGGCAGCAACTCTTGGCGGAGCCGGATTTTACCGAGGCGCGAAGCGTTGCCGCTTTGCTATTATTAGTAAAGGCTTGCTAGTAAGTTTTAGGAGAGGGGGTAAAGTTGCAACAATTCTTAGAGCCATGCATTGAATTGGCTGAACAGGCTGGCTTAGCAATTATGGCGATTTATCGTCAGCCGGATATTGGCAGGCAAGTAAAAGCCGATGATACGCCGGTCACTAAGGCCGACCTTGCGGCGAATGCGGTATTGGTCGCCGGTCTGCAAGAATTAGCAAGCGATATCCCCATTATGTCCGAAGAAACGCCTATTCCCCCTTTGGCGGACAGAAAACACTGGTCCCGTTATTGGTTGTTGGACCCCATGGATGGCACCGGCGAGTTTATTCTTCAAAGCGGTGACTTTGCCGTCAATATTGCCTTAGTAGAGAATAATCGCCCGGTTTTAGGGGTGATCCACTGGCCGGCGAAAAACATCACCTATTATGCCACCTACCAACATGGCGCTTTTAAAAAGACTGCTAAAGGCATAGAGCGTATTAGTGTGGCGCAACCAGGTGGCCTTACGCTTGCGGTCAGTCGCAGGCAAAAACTCGAAGCGGTAAGCCAATACCTCAATACCACATTTGATACCGTACCCTTAGGCTCTTGCTCGTTAAAGGCCTGCATTGTTGCCGAAGGTAAAGCCGACTGCTTTATGCGTATCGGCCCTACAGGCGAGTGGGATACCGGCGCCTCACAGGTAATAGTCGAAGAGGCGGGAGGCAGTATTACCGATGCCGAATTCAATCCTCTGACCTATAATCAAAGGGAGTCGACCGAAAATCCCGACTTTATAGTTATGGGTCACCCCGATTGGGAATGGCAAAAGATGATCAGCCCACATCAACGCTCGCACCACGACTGAATTGGTGGAAAAAGCAGCATCCAGTCACGTTCTTGGTATTTAAACTTGCATTTTCACTCTTTTGCTATATTATGACGCTCTCGCTGGCTAGGGGGTACTCCTCAATACCGGTGATAGAAGCTAAATTAAGTCATTTATTGGCAGGTTAGGTTTCGAAATTACAGGCGCGGGATGGAGCAGAATGATAAATCATTCGCCGGACTGCTAAGCCTAAAAGCCGAAGGTCGTCGGTTACCGACGATAATGAAGCTTTAAAGTCTACTGGCGCGGGATGGAGCAGCCTGGTAGCTCGTCGGGCTCATAACCCGAAGGTCGTCGGTTCAAATCCGGCTCCCGCAACCACTTCTTGATTGGATACGCCACTTCTTTCGAAAGCAGAAGTAAAACAACTTTCAAGTCTACTGGCGCGGATGGAGCAGAATGATAAATCATTCGCCGGACTGCTAAACCAGAAAAAGCCGAAGGTCGTCGGTTCCCGACGAAACTCAGCTAAGACAATTACAGGCGCGGGATGGAGCAGCCTGGTAGCTCGTCGGGCTCATAACCCGAAGGTCGTCGGTTCAAATCCGGCTCCCGCAACCACTTCTTTTGTTTGGTAGAAGTAAAACAACCTTCAGTCTACTGGCGCGGGATGGAGCAGAATGATAAATCATTCGCCGGACTGCTAAACCAGAAAAAGCCGAAGGTCGTCGGTTCCCGACGATAAATGAAGCTTTAAAGTCTACTGGCGCGGGATGGAGCAGGATGATAAATCATCCGTCGGACTCGCTAAACCAGAAAAAGCCGAAGGTCGTCGGTTCCCGACGATAATGAAGCTTTAAAGTCTACAGGCGCGGGATGGAGCAGCCTGGTAGCTCGTCGGGCTCATAACCCGAAGGTCGTCGGTTCAAATCCGGCTCCCGCAACCAACTTCTTAGTGTTTCCTCACTTAAAGTTTTCAAATTTAGTATAATTCGACCTCCGGTCGTCGGTTCGCCTTCAATATTCACAGCTCCCGCAACCAATTCCTTGGTAGATTCCCTTATTATTCTCTCTTGAATTTACAATTATCGATCTCCGGTCGTCGGTTCGCTTTCAACGTTCACAGCTCCCGCAAACGCTTTCCTTGTAAACTTTCTTTGAGTTCACTCTAGAACATTCAGGAACGCCACCACTGCGTATCGCCTTTATACCTTGTTCTCGCTAATATCAGCTTGATATTTCCCTGCTTTATTGTTTTTTTCGTTCCAAAAATATTAGCTTTTCACAGTTTTTAATTCATTTTTTAACATGGTGCGGCAGCGGGCGACATTTTCAGCATCCGCGAGGACCTGCTCGCTTAGTTTTTCTAAATTTGATTGCATTTTAAGCGGTTTCTATGATGATGTTCGCCACGAGAGGTGATATACTCCCGCCGAATAATTTTTCGACCAATCAGAGTATAGAAATGGCAGATTTATCCAAATACAGAAACATTGGTATTTTCGCGCACGTTGATGCGGGTAAAACGACCTCTACAGAACGTATTCTTAAGCTTACCGGTAAGATCCACAAAATGGGCGACAGCCACGATGGTTCTACCACAACTGACTTCATGGAACAGGAAGCTGAGCGTGGTATTACAATCCAGTCAGCTGCGACTACCTGTTTCTGGAAAGACCACCGTTTCAACATCATCGATACTCCTGGACACGTAGACTTCACTATCGAAGTATACCGTTCACTTAAAGTACTAGACGGTGGTATCGGTGTATTCTGTGGTTCTGGTGGTGTTGAGCCGCAATCAGAAACTAACTGGCGTTATGCTAACGAATCTGGCGTTGCTCGTCTTATCTTCGTTAACAAACTAGACCGTATGGGTGCTGACTTCTACCGTGTTGTTGACCAAGTAGAAAACGTACTAGCTGCAACTCCTCTAGTTATGACTCTACCTATCGGTATCGAAGATGACTTCTGTGGTGTTGTTGACGTTCTTGAAAAGAAAGCGTACATCTGGGACGAAACTGGTCTTCCAGAAAACTACGAAATCACAGACGTTCCTGCAGACATGGTAGAGAAAGTAGAAGAATACCATGAGATGCTAATCGAAACTGCTGTTGAGCAAGACGATGACCTAATGGAAGCCTACATGGAAGGTGAAATGCCTTCTCTAGAGCAGATCAAAGCTTGTATCCGTAAAGGTACTCGTGATCTAGCCTTCTTCCCAACTTTCTGTGGTTCTGCTTACCGTAACAAAGGTATGCAGCCTATCCTTGACGCTGTTGTTGACTACCTACCGTCTCCAACTGAAGTTGATCCACAGCCACTAACTGATCCTGATACAGGTGAAGCGACTGGTGAAGTAGCAACAGTTTCTGTTGACGAACCATTCCGCGCACTTGCGTTTAAGATCATGGACGACCGTTTCGGCGCCCTAACCTTTATCCGTATTTACTCAGGTAAGCTTAACAAGGGTGACACCATCCTTAACTCTGCTACTGGTAAAACTGAGCGTATCGGCCGTATGGTTGAGATGCACGCGGATGAGCGTACAGAGCTTTCTTCTGCACAAGCTGGTGACATCATCGCTGTTGTAGGTATGAAGAACGTGCAAACTGGTCACACTCTTTGTGATCCTAAGCATGAATGTACACTAGAGCCAATGATCTTCCCTGATCCAGTAATCTCAATCGCTGTTGCTCCTAAGGACAAAGGCGGTAACGAGAAGATGGGTGTTGCTATCGGTAAAATGGTTGCAGAAGATCCTTCTTTCCAAGTTGAAACTGACGAAGATTCAGGTGAAACCATCCTTAAAGGTATGGGTGAGCTTCACCTAGACATCAAGGTAGACATCCTTAAGCGTACTTACGGTGTAGACCTAATCGTTGGTCAGCCTCAGGTTGCTTACCGTGAAACTATCACGCAAGAAGTTGAAGATAGCTACACGCACAAGAAACAGTCTGGTGGTTCTGGTCAGTTCGGTAAGATCGACTACCGTATCAAGCCTGGTGAGCCTAACTCTGGCTTCACTTTCACTTCTACAGTTGTTGGTGGTAACGTTCCTAAGGAATTCTGGCCAGCAGTTGAGAAAGGCTTCGCATCAATGATGCACGAAGGTGTTCTTGCAGGCTTCCCAGTGCTAGACGTTGAAGTTGAGCTATTCGACGGTGGCTTCCACGCAGTTGACTCATCAGCAATCGCGTTCGAAATCGCTGCTAAAGGCGCATTCCGTCAGTCTATCCCTAAAGCGGGCCCTCAGCTTCTTGAGCCAATCATGAAAGTTGACGTGTTCACTCCGGAAGACAACGTGGGTGACGTAATCGGTGACCTTAACCGTCGTCGTGGTATGATCAAAGACCAAGAAGCAGGCGCTATGGGCGTTCGCATCAAGGGTGAAGTACCACTTTCAGAGATGTTCGGTTACATCGGCCACCTACGTACTATTACTTCAGGTCGTGGTCAGTTCTCTATGGAGTTCTCACACTACTCAGCATGTCCAAACAACGTTGCTGAAGAAGTAATTGCCGCTGAAAAAGCGAAAAAAGCTGCTAAGTAATTAGCCGCCTTTTTACAGAAAAACCCAAGTCCTAGACTTGGGTTTTTTTATGCCTAAAATCTCGCCAGCTGGCGTCCTTACTGACTTCTCTTTGTCATATTTTCGTCATCTTAGGGTCAACAAACAGTTATTTTTTAGCAACATTCCTTCTCTAGAGTATGGGCTGCAGCAAGGAAGCTCCTTGCTTTGAAGCATCAGCGCAACAGAGGCGTATCTCTATCCTGCGCTATTTAACCAATACTCGGGAACCAATCATGAAAGTGACAAAGTTAGCCCTTGCTACATCAGTGGCTCTGGCCCTATCAAGCCAGGCATTTGCATCTGTTTTGCCAGAAGCGCAAGCCAACAGCCAATGGTATCAAGCCGACCAAGACAAGCTGAACACTAAGCTACAGCAGGCTACTGCAGAGAAAAAAACCAAAGCTAAAAACGTGATCCTTTTTGTCGGTGACGGCATGGGCATTTCGACCCTGACCGCAGCACGTATTCTACAGGGCCAAGATAATAATAAGCTCGGCGAAGAAGGTTACCTTAGCTTCGAGCAATTCCCGTATTCGGCGCAAGTAAAAACCTATAATGTCGATGCCCAGACTCCAGATTCGGCGGGTACCATGACAGCCATGGTTTCCGGTGTAAAAACCGATGCCGGTGTGATCGGTGTTGACGAAGATGTAGAGCGTGGCAACTGTGCAACGGTTGCTGGCAATGAGCTGGTAACAGCGCTGGAACTGGCTGAAATCCGTGGTTTAAGCACGGGTGTTGTTTCAACTGCACGTATTACCCACGCAACACCAGCGGCAACCTATGCCAAGTCGGCTGACCGTAACTGGGAAGACGTATCAGACATGCCAGAAGAAGCGATTGCCGCAGGCTGTCAGGATATTGCCACCCAGCTGGTAAACTTTGAAAAGAATTTAGAAGCTCGCTACCTGGGTACAGATGTTGATGGTATCGAAGTCGTGATGGGCGGTGGTCGTCGCCACTTCTTGCCTAAAGACGAAGCTTTTAACAGTGGCGATGCCCTGAGCACAGTTGAAGGTGACCGTACCGATGGTCTTGATTTAACGGCGCAATGGCTAGAGCAATACGAAAACGGTGTATATGTTTGGGATCGCGCCGGTTTTGAAGCCCTGAGCGATAATGCCGAGCGTGTGTTTGCGCTGTTCAATGAATCGCATATGCAGTATGAGCAAGACCGCGAAAACGATATTGCTGGTGAGCCTTCGCTTTCTGAGATGACGGCCAAAGCCATCGATATCCTTGATAATAACGACAAGGGTTTCTTCCTAACCGTGGAATCGGGTCGTATCGACCACGCTCACCACGCAGGTAATGCTTACAACGCGCTATATGACACCATTGAACTGGCCAAAGCGGTACAGCATGCGGTTGAAAATACCAACCCAGAAGAAACCCTTATACTGGTTACTGCCGACCACAGCCACGTATTTACCATTGCCGGTTATCCGAAGCGTGGTAACCCTATCCTGGGTCAGGTTGTGGCCGTAGGCAGCGAGAAGCCAACTCTAGCCGCCGATGGTAAGCCTTACACCACCTTGGGTTACACCAATGGTCTGGGTTTCCGTGACTTGGGCGTTGAAACCGATGCCGACGCCAGCTACAACGATGCGCCTATGGCGGGCCGTCAAGATATCACGGGTCTGGACACATCGACTCCTGGCTTCCACCAGGAAGCAACTATTCCATTAAGCTCAGAAACTCATGCCGGTGAAGATATTTCTCTGCATGCCACGGGCCCAGGCGCACACTTGGCGCAGGGTGTTGTTGAACAAAGCGTGGTTTTCCACATTATCGACTCGGCGCTTGAGTTAACCAAGCAATAAGGAATTAATAAAATGAAAAAGTTAAGTTTTCTTTCTCTAGCAGTGCTGGCTGCATTAGCTGGTTGCTCGGATGATGATGCGCCACAAACCCTAAGCCTGGACAGCGCTATCCCGGTTGGTGACAGCCAGTGTATCAATGGCGGTGTTTTGACTCAGGTTGGTGCCGACGATAATGGTAACGGCCAGCTGGAGCAAGGCGAAGTAGATGGTAGTAAAACCGTTTGTAATGACGTTAAAACCTCACTGGATGCGTCTGAGCTGGCAAGTTTAACCAGCAACCCTTGGTTTGCCGATGCACAGCAAAAGGTGGGTCAGGCTCAGGAGCGCAGCGAAGCATTAGCAACGACTACGGCCAAGGCTAAAAACGTGATCCTGTTTGTTGGTGATGGCATGGGCGTTTCTACCGTGACTGCGGCTCGTATTCTTGCCGGTCAGCTAGAAAACAAGGCCGGTGAAGAACACCAGCTTAGCTTTGAAGCCATGCCTTACTCTGGTTTCTCAAAAACCTATAACGTTGATGCACAAACACCAGACTCAGCGGGCACCATGACGGCTATGGCTTCGGGCGTAAAAACCGATGCTGGCGTGATCGGTGTGGCCGAAGCGGTAGAGCGCGGCAGCTGCGCTTCTGTTTATGGTAACGAGCTGGTAACGGCATTAGAGCTGGCGGAAATTGCTGGTAAGTCTACCGGTGTTATCTCAACGGCACGTATCACCCACGCAACGCCTGCGGCAACCTATGCTAAGTCGGCAGACCGTAACTGGGAAGACGTATCAGACATGCCAGCCGCTGCCGTGGCCGAGGGCTGTCAGGATATCGCCATGCAGCTGGTTAACTTCGAGGAAAACCTGGAAAAACGTTTCGCAGTAGATGTGGACGGTATCGAGGTAGTTATGGGGGGCGGTCGTCGTCACTTCCTGCCTAAAGACCCTGCATTTAACAGTGCCGATGCGCTAAGCAGCACAGAGGGCGACCGTACCGATGGTATCGACCTTACCGCTAAATGGCAGCAAGCCTATCCAAACGGCACTTATGTGATGGACCAGGCTGGCTTCGATAAGATTGACCCGGCGAACACAGAGCGCGTATTCGGCTTATTCAACGAATCACATATGCAATACGAGCAAGACCGTGCCAATGACGTAGCCGGTGAGCCGTCGCTGGCCGAGATGACCACTAAGGCCATCGACGTACTTGATAATAACAATGAAGGCTTCTTCCTGACTGTTGAAGCGGGTCGTATCGACCATGCTCACCATGCCGGTAATGCTTATAACGCCTTGTATGATACCGTGGCCTTTGCCGATGCGGTACAAGCGGCTATCGACAATACCAACAGCGAAGAAACCCTGATTATCGTTACCGCTGACCACAGCCACGTATTTACCATTGCCGGTTATCCTAAGCGTGGTAACCCAATTCTAGGTAAAGTTGTCGGTGTAGGCAGCGATAAGCCAACTCTGGCCGCCGATAATATGCCTTACACTACCTTGGGTTACACCAATGGTAACGGCTTTAAAGACCTAGGTGCAGAAACCGATGCCGACGCCAGCTATAACGGCGCGATCGTTACCGGTCGTGTTGACCTTAGCGGTATCGACACTACAACTCCAGGTTTCCACCAGGAAGCCCTGGTACCTATGAGCTCAGAAACGCACGCCGGTGAGGACGTGGGTGTTTATGCTCAAGGCCCGGGCGCGCACTTGGTAACAGGTACCAATGAGCAAAGTTACATCTTCCACGTGATGAACTATGCCGCTGACCTGGTAAGCAAAGCAGAAGCTAAGCTAGCTAAGTAATAAGGTATGGGCCGAGCCATGGGTCAAGCCCGTGGCTTAGCCTTGCTTAAAGGAATAAAAATGAAGTATTTTCCCCTCGCGGCACTGTGTTGTGCCCTAACGGGTGTTGCCAACGCAGCCCCAGCCGAGCAATGTAATGCCAATGCCGACGTGCTTAAAGCCAGCTATCAGCAGCAACAGGGCAAGCAGGATGGCAAAGACTTTAACCTGTGGCGTTTGCATCAGGAAGTTGCCCATCAGGCGATGGCTCAGGGCCTTGTTGAAAAATGGCAACGTTTAAGCTCAGGTCAGCTACGTCCAATACGCTATTTTGAGCAATACCAAAGAGGTATAGAGTACCAGCCAGGCGAGCTTAAAAGTCAGGGTCAAAAAATTGAGTGGGCCCAAAAATATCAGTTAGTAAGCAACGCCTTACTGGAGCAACCGCTGCGCTCTAAGGGGCAGAGCTGCGAACGTGAAGAATTCTATGAGCATGGCAATGAGCAGCAAAAGCTGGCCATTACCTGGCTCCCCGAGCTTAAGCTGGTAAAAAGCATGACCCTAAGCCAGCGGGACGACCAAGGTCAGTGGCAGCAAGTAAACAGCTTAAAGCTACAGGGTTATGAGCTTAACCCACAAGCGGTTGAGCGCCAGTTCGCCCTTTGGGATAGTTACCAGAGCACCGACTATGCGGATGTTGGCGACAACGAGCAAGACCCTTTCTTGGCGAAAATGATTAACCAGGGCTTTATCGAGCATGGTGCCTCGGGTTTTTATAGCAGTGATGGTCAGGCGCTAAAAGGTGGTCATCACCATTAGTTTTTGTCGGGCCGCCGACAAAGGCGGTCTTGCACTGCTGTGGGCGAGGCTTTAGCCTTGCAAGGTGGTCAATACCAGACTTATCTGCAAGTTGCCCGTATTGTTATTCTGTCTAACCAGCAGCCGGAGCTTTCATGTTGAAGTGCCATGCAGTACTTTGGTATTGCGTGCTTCACCACTTCAGTGGGCGCTGGTAAAAGCTAGCCTAAGCTTGCTCTCACATCTGCAATGGTGATGAAGAGTTTGTTTTCAGCGTCTTGAAATGCTTGAAAACCATAGCGCTCATAGAAATGTTTTGCACCGTCTTTGGCATCAACGATAACAACTGGAAACGCAACGCTATCACTAGCAGCCAATAGCTTTCGGAGCGCATCGATAAGCAGCCACTCACCAAAGCCTTTACCTTTGTATCGGTCATCTACAGCAAGACGAGCGATGAGACCGCCAGAGGTCGATGATTGGTGTTTTTTTTGTAACTTATCGGGTAATGCCTTTAAGTCAATGGGTATCATTGTTAGCGTGTAAAAGCCGATGATATGTGAGTTGTCGCCATCATCTTCCAAGACGAACGTTCGGGTGTTGTCTTTCTTTGCTTGCTGACTCGCCATTATTTTTAAGTAATTATTGAGGGCTTCGATGCCACAGTTGAATCGGTTTCTATCGTGTTTAGCTTTATCTAGAAGTACCGTATTCATCATTGAGTTTTACTCTCGTACCGATCAGAGGCAGCTTTTAGTTTTGAGTTCTGTGTTGCAGGCCGGTCTAAAGCTTCCATTAGCAACATGGCATCAGCTTGGCTCAGTTTTAAAGCCTGTTCACGTTCAATGACTTGTTTAGCCTTTTCAATTGCAGCACTTAAAACAAATGAGTTAATACTAGACATGCCAGCTATCGCGGCAGCCTTAGTAAGTAAATCTTGTGTATCGACATCAACTCTAGCCGTGATGCGAGGTAAAGTAGTAGCCATATTGTTATCTCCTATTGTGCCAAAATGTCACATTGGAATTATGGGCTTAAAGTGTGAAATAAGCAATCATTGTGTCACTTTGGCACGCAAGCTAACAAAGCGTTTAAGATTTCAGGTGGGCAACCGCCCCTTGGAACTCCAAGGCGCCCGTGATTCGCTAATGCTTCAGAGCTCAGGTTTCAACCTGACAATTTTTGTCGGCCGCCGACAGCGGCGGCACTTATAGGTCGGCCTTTGCCGCCATGGATGGCGGTAGTAGAGCAATGCAGGAGCACATTGCCGAAAGGCCGACAAAAGGCAACAATGCAGCTTCAGGGATGAATTGCTTGCAGTTTCTCCACTACGTCCTTCAAATTAAGATCTTGTCGCGTTGGGCGACGAGAGACCGAAGCACTGCTTCGCAGCTCGAGGAGGTGGAGGCATGGAAGCCGACAGGAGAGACGTTTCATGGATGAATTTCTTGCACAGAAGTTAGTTCTTGTCGCGTTGGCGACGACAACCCTGTAGGTCGGCCTTTTAGGCCGACAAAGGGCAACAATGCAGCTTCAGGGGTGAATTGCTTGCAGTTTCTCCACTACATCCTTCAAATTAAGATCTTGTCGCGTTGGCGACGACAACCAAAGGGCGGTTTACGCCAACCGCCCCTTGGAACCCCAAGGCGCCCGTGATTCGCTAATGCTTCCGAACTCAGGTTTTTGCTAAACGCTCTGCTTAGGCTGCGACACGATTTAACGGCCCATCCCTGTACCGGTAAATCTAGCTCGGCATCCATGCCTCGCTGTCATAGCCACGCGCCGCAGCAAAAGCCGAGATCGAAAGCGCGAATCAAAACGGGAGAGGGTGATACCTGTAGGTCAGGTTTCAACCTGACAATTTTTATCGGGCCGCTAACGTGACAAGATGTATAACGTATATATGTTGTAATTGCTTACGGTGAGACTTCCGAATTGGAACGCACCTGATTGTTTGCGTACACGCAAATCCGCAAAACATCTTTTGCCAAAGCGACATATAGGCAGACATACGACTGAGTTAGCAGCGCAAACGAGCTGCCTAAATTCAATGAGTTACCCTAATTAACAGAATTGGGATGAGATAGGCTGTGCGATTTAAAAAAAGTTGCTTATAAGCCCTGGAAGCGCTGTAATAGACACATAAAAAACATGACTGAGCGATGCTGGGAAGCGTAAAAGAAGGCACAGGATTGAGCAAACCAAGTCATTGCCCCTCATGCTTCAAAAAGCAAATTCCCATAGCATAAACTACACCAAGCTAGGTGCAGGTAGCACCTCAGTTCAACAAGGGATTATGTGACACGAACAACGTGTCCCATAAATACTAAAATGTTATGTTTTTAAGGAAGTTTTGTGCAAGGATTAGAACACCTAAATTCTCTTTATGATCGAATTGAATATTTTCAGAATGTATTAATTGCTCAAGCTACCGGTGGTAACGCTGATGATGGTCACTATCAATTAATCAGGAAGGAAGCGCTTGATAACCCAACAATTTCAAACCTTCTACCTCGTTGGGTTAGAGTAAATAGAAACTTATCTCAGTTTTGGCAATACATTAAGCATGAACATGATAACTACGCAGATCGCAGAAAGCATATTTGGAATGCTTTTAACCCAATATTGGAGCTACTTGAAAGTGGCGAGACTCATCCTGCTCAGAAATCAATATCAGAAGTCCTAGAGAAATTTGATTCCGAAAGTATTCATTATGCTTGGGGCAAAGCTTTAGAGAGAAAAAGTACAGATCCAGAGGGTGCAATAACTATCTCTAGAACTATTTTAGAAAGTGTCTGTAAACACATACTCGATGATAGAGGAGTTAGCTACAACGCCACTTCTATTGAGTTGTCTGAACTTTATAAGCTTACAGCTAAAGAATTAAACTTAGCTCCTGACCAACATGGTGAGCAAGTTTTCAAGCAAATACTTGGTGGTTGTAGCGGTATAGTTAATGGACTTGGATCATTAAGAAATAAGTTGGGTGATGCACACGGTCAAGGTAAGAAGCCAGTTAAACCACAAGCAAGACATGCCGAATTGTCAGTAAACTTAGCTGGCACAATGGCTTTGTTTTTGGTTTCAACTTATGAAGCACAAAAAACATAACAAGTGCATCAACGCATGGACTAATAAAGCTTGGCTTGGTTCGTGCGTCACCAATTTAAGTCAAGCTTTATTAGCCAGTTATGCAGGCGTTAATTCAAAGCCAACAGCTATTATACTTAAAGCAAGCACTATGGCGCGAATTGTCATTAAGCATCCCAACAAAAAGGGCAGATATGATATCTGCCCTTTTTAGTACTAATTAGACTAAAACACTTAGTACTTAGTAGCGCGGTAACGCAGGGTTACTTCACCGTAAGGCTGGCTGCCTTGAACACGTACCTTCCACTTGCCTGCTTTCGGGTTAGTGAACTGGCAAAGCTCCTCTGGGCCGCTGTTGCGTGAGGCGCAATCGGCATGTTTCTTCGTGCCGCGGCGCTGCTTGCTGACATAGAGATCCGCTTCACCCCAGCCGCCTACCAGTTCGATATCCAGGTAATCGAAATCGGCAGGTAACTCTATGGTGAAGTTTTTCGGTTGGAACGAGCCGCTGATGGCGGTGAATTCGCCGCTGAACTCTTCGCTTGGCTTTGGCTCTGCCTTAATAGCGACAATTACTGGGTCGTGATCCGAAGCGCGATATGCATGCTCAGCGTACCAGCTGGCTTGTTGCTCTTGTGTTTTAAATTCCAGGTTGTAATCCAGTACGCGCGGTTCATCGGCATTGATATGCCAATCCGTTGCCGCGACTACCTTGGCCATCAGGCTGGGTGAGGCTAGGGCGTGATCCAGACTACCCATGCGGCCTTGGAAGTTATAGGAGTAGCTCAGGTTATCACCGTCCAGAGTCGGTAGCACGTTAGCAAAACCGGCGTCGGCAAAGGCTTGCATCGGCTCTTCCATGGCGTAGGCATTGATATCACCTACCAGTATGATGTCCTCGTCTTCAACACCGGTCGGGTGATTGGCAAGCCAGCTGGCAAATTCATTGGCGCCGGCCACTCGGGTGGCGTTAAAGCAGGCCTGGCCGTCATTTTGATCTGCATCCAGACCTTGAGCGCTGCCACAGCCGCCTTTTGACTTAAGATGCGCAACAGCCACGGTCAGCACCTCATCGGTGGCAATATCTTTAAAAGTTTGCGCTATGGCGGCGCGGTTGCCGTAGGCAAAAGCACCCTGGTTGTTAATGGCGGCAAGGCCATTTTCCTCTACCTTGTCCTTGCGATAAATCAGCGCCGTGGTGATGGCATCGCTACCTACTTGCTCTACACCAAAATCGACAAAGGCATATTCGCCCTCGCTGCTGGCCGCATTCAGGGCGTTAACCAAAGAGCTCAGGGCACTGAAGTCACCAAAGCCATCGTTTTCGATTTCCATCAGGCCGATAATGTCCGCGTTCATGGCGGTGATGGCGCTGACTAGTTTCTGCTCTTGGCGAACAAATTCTTCCAGGTTGTCGGCGCCGCGAGCGGTGGGGAAGCCACCTTGCTGGCCGTCACCATTGAAGTAATTTAAAACGTTAAAGCTAGCTACCCTGATATCACCCTGCTGCGTTAGCTCAGGCGCGTCCGTACGTGGGTTGGCGGCAACAAACTGAGGTGCCGTGCTTGGGTGCAGACGGTAACGATCAAAGCTATATCCCAGTACCCCGGTCAGGCCGCTGACCGTGTCGCCCAGGCGCAGCGTGTTATAGGCATCAAGACCCGGCGCCGGGTAGGCGATGTGAGCTGGGTTTTGACGGGTTGAGCCATCATCAAGCAGCAGCTGCTTTAACAGGTTATCGGCTTCTATCGCATTGGCGGCAGCGCCGGGCAGTGCAACCTGAGTACCTTGATACAAGCGCTCGCTGGCCAGGCCTACTTCGCCGTAGCGCGCCAGGTTGTAGTTATCGACCACATACAGAGGCTGGGCAAGGCTTACCAACATGCCCTCAAAAGCTTCCAGGTCGTTTACATCCGCTACCGGCAGAGTCAATGGGGTTGCGCTCACCGCAGCGGTGCCACAATCGACCAAGGCGGTTACATCTTTAAGCTGGGTAGCGCCATAGTATTCGGCTACCGTGGCGATTAAGCGCACTCGCTCACCCACATTCACATCATTATTACTGTGATATACGAAGATACCTTCCGAGGTGCTTGGGTCGTTATCGCTTTGCAGTGAAGATAAGAAGAAACCGCTTAGCTCATTGCTGTTTTGGAAGTCGGCACTGACTACGGCCTCTACCACCACCTGCTCGCCAACCATGGGGCTGGCCGCGCCATTACCCTGAATGCTATGGATGGCCGTGGCGGTATCGGCACAGGTCAGGCTGAAGTCCGGATCTGGTTCAGGCTCGGGATCAACCGGCGGGTTAGTGCCCAGGTACTGGCCGAGATCGCTAAAGTCATCATTACCGGCACCGCTAAAATAAGCGCTGGGATCATAAGCTGAGGTGATATCCGTGCGTGCCGGTGTGCCGTCGATGCGGCGCAGGGTATTGTTTTGCGTTGTACTTGTGCCTGCCCCCCAGCTTGAGCCTGGGTCTACACCCACCTGACCCATGCTGTCGATAACCTCGCCTTGCTTGCTCAGCACTATGGCATCATCACCGTTAAACCAGCCGCTGCCATTGGTTAAAGAAGCGGTTGCAAGTATCTCTGCCGCCGCCAAACTGTGAACAGCAACATACACGCCTTGTGGCGCTAAGGTGCCTGTCAGCGTTAGGGTTAATCCCGCGCTGCTGTTGCCGTTAAAATAAAAGGCTAACTGGTACTGGCTTAAATCGATTTCGCTGTCGGTCGGGTTGTAAAGCTCTATGGCCTTGTTATTGCTGCTGCCTTCAACGTATTCAGAGATAAAAATATCCGCTTGTGCCGAGAGCGACACAAAGGCGCTGACTACTGCCAAAGCGATTGGCGTAAAGGTGTTTTTCATGAAGTAAATCCCGTGTTTCTAATTAGATTACCCTTAAAGGGGTACATAGCTTACGGGGGAGAGGTTACAGCTAGGTGTCAATAATTTAACCTAATTGTGATGATTGTAGGGTCTGTTGACCTTTGTTGTTTTTTCTGCAGCAGTTTGTAGTGTATTTATACAAGGCGGCACATGTGTGGTGTAGTTATTCTACATAAACATGTAACAACACAGTAGAAATGCGCTACAAGCGCTGCCCTGCGGGTTCATCTAAACGCATCCTGCTCTGTGTTACTCGCTATGAGCATAGGCGAGCAAGACCGAAGCAATGCTTCGCAGCTTAGCGAGGTGAGCGCATGGATGCGCGATGTAACCAAGCTTCATGGATGAATTTGACCACATAAATTAGTGATTATATTCATCAGAATGCGTTTAGATTGAACATAAAGTAAACCGCAAAGATAAACAGATCCTAATAAAAGGACGATAACTTAAGTTATCGTCCTTTATGCAATTATTTCTCGTTAAGCCAAAGGGCGGCTTGTTTGGCGAAGTAGGTAAGAATGCCGTCGGCACCGGCACGTTTAAAGGCCAGCAGGGATTCCATTATGGTTTCACGCTCGTTTAACCAGCCGTTGTTAATGGCGGCCATATGCATGGCGTATTCGCCGCTTACCTGATAGGCAAAGGTGGGTACCGAAAATTCGTCTTTTACGCGACGAACAATATCCAGATATGGCATGCCTGGCTTCACCATCACCATGTCGGCGCCTTCTTGCAGGTCTAAGGCCACTTCACGCAAGGCTTCGTCCGAGTTGGCCGGGTTCATCTGATAGGTTTTCTTATCCGCACCCTTAAGATTACCCGCCGAGCCCACCGCATCGCGGAATGGACCATAGTAGCTGGACGCATACTTGGCCGAGTAGGCCATGATTTGCGTATGGATATAACCATGCTCTTCCAGGGCTTCGCGAATGGCGGCGATACGTCCATCCATCATATCCGATGGGGCGATTACATCGGCTCCGGCTTCGGCGTGAGACAGCGCCTGCTTTACCAGGATTTGTGTGGTTACGTCGTTGATCACATAGCCGTTGTCATCAATGATGCCGTCCTGACCATGCACCGTGAATGGGTCTAGCGCCACATCCGTGATAACACCAAGCTCAGGCACTGTTTCTTTAAGGGCGCGCACTGTGCGTTGAGCCAAACCTTCCGGGTTGTAGGCTTCTTCTGCATGCAGTGTTTTTTTATCGCCAGGCGTCACCGGGAACAAAGCAATGGCAGGCACACCAAGGGCTGCCAATTCTCTGGCTTCTTCAATCAGAAGATCGATAGACAGGCGCTCAACACCTGGCATTGATTCTACCGCTTCGCGACGGTTTTTTCCTTCCAACACAAAAACGGGGTAGATCAGATCATTGACGCTCAGCTCATGCTCTTGGGTCAAACGGCGTGAAAAGTCGTTTTTGCGCAAACGGCGCATACGGGTGTAAGGAAATAAATCGAGTCCTGATTGAGGCATGGTGCTCTCCTGTACATTGAGTGTAAGCCGGCAAGGCGATGCCGCGCAGTCTAGTTGGCATTTTACCAGCTAATCCAAGGGGATGCTCTGGCTATAATACCAATTCACTTAAATAGCTAATCATTCTAGCGGGCTAAATATCATGCTAACAGTGTTGGGATTTTTCTATGTAGAATAACTACATAAGAAAAATTCCGTCTTGTTATCATATCATTTATCCAGCGCTATATCTGATCACATACTTAACAGAATTGGTATAAGATAATTTGTTGATGTCGCGCATATTTATCGCCGACAAGATTTTCCCTTAGCACTCAAGGGCGAACAGGGTGTTGAAATTGGCGACGCTGAGGGCGCTGATTTGCTCTTTTGATACCCGATAATGTTCACTTAGGTGCGCAACTACATAGGGCAGATGAGCCGGTTCGCAGCGCCGTGATTTAGGCTTGGGGCGAATGGTGCGTGGCAATAAATAGGGGGCGTCGGTTTCCACAAGCAGCTTATCCATGGGAATAACATTAAGCGCATCGTTAAGCTCGCCGCTGCGGCGCTCGTCGCATACCCAGCCGGTAATACCCAGATACAGGCCCAGATCTAAATAATTTTGTGCCTGCAGGCGGTTGCCGGTAAAGCAGTGCAATACCCCGCGGGGTTGATACTCACGCAGCATAGCCAACATATCCTCATGGGCATCACGCTCATGTAAATACACCGGCATATTGAGCTCGTTAGCAAGTACTAACTGACTGGAAAATATTTTTCTTTGCTGGGGGCGAGGTGAAAAGTCACGGTTATAGTCAAGGCCGCATTCGCCTATGGCAATCACTTCTTTGGTCTGGGCCATTGCGGTGAGGTTGGCGACGAAATCGTCCGTGGCATCCTTGGCATTATGGGGGTGAATGCCGGCGCAGCTATAAAGGTTAAATTGCTGCGCCAGAGTCAATGCTTCTTGGCTGTCTGCTTCATCACAGCCGATCACCATCATGGATTGAACGCCGGCCTCGCGAGCGCGGGCAACCACGGCGTCAAAGTCATGGCGAAATTGACTGCTGCTAAGGTTAACGCCGGCGTCGATCATAATTAGTCGGTGCGTTTTACGCGGATGCTTTTATTGGTGCCTTGTTTTTTCATCAAGAAAGAATTGAACATGGCGCGACTGATCACTACGGTATCGTTTTTACTGACACGGAATGATTCAGTGCCAACCTGGCGCCAGCGCTGGCCGTTGTCCAGGGTGATGATAAGCTCGCCGTATGGCGCTTCTTTAACGCTGCTGACCTTGGCCACAAGTTCATCGCCATTTTCTTCATTGCGCTGTTTGTGCTCTATGCCAAAGTCGCTCTTGTCTTTTTTGCCCTTGTTGGCGGCGTTTGCATTGCCTGCTGCCGCGGCAGCAGCCGCTGCGCCTTTGCCTTGAGACTTGCCCGCTTTGTTAGCTGGTGCTTCGGCGGGCATGCTGTCGATTGGCTTGCCGGCCATGATGTTGTCGTAACATAAAAGACGACGGAAATCGTTTTCGATAAAGCTACATGCTTTTAAGGCCTGAATATTTACACCATCATCGGCTTGAGCCGTGGTGCTTAGGGTGGCTAGTAATGCTAGCGAGGCGGGCACGAGGTATTTTTTCATTGCTTTTCTTCCTGTGATTCTTCCGATGATGGTTTCGCGCTATAAAATGCAGCCAAAATAAGGCCAAGCTCAAATAATAACAGCATGGGCAAGGCAAGCAAGGTTTGTGAGAGCACATCCGGTGGCGTTAGGAACATCGCCAGTACAAAGGCACCGACCACTATGTAAGGGCGCTTTTCTTTAAGGCTGCTGGTCGAGGTGACGCCGCTCCAGCATAACAACATGATGGCGACGGGGATTTCAAAGGCGATACCAAAGGCCAAAAACAGCTTGAGTACAAAGCCCAAATAACTGCTGATATCCGGCGTCAGGGTCATGACCTCAGGGCCAATGCCGGTGAAAAAGCTGAGGATAATCGGCAGCACAACAAAATAACAAAAGGCGATGCCGCCGTAAAACAGCACTATGCTCGAGAGTAGTATGGGGATCAGCATACGCTTTTCATGGGCGTATAAGCCGGGCGCTATAAAGGACCAGATTTGGTGCAAAATAAAGGGAATGGCGGCAAAAAGCGCGACAAACAAGGTCAATTTAAAGGGTGTAAACAGAGGAGCCGTCACATCCGTGGCGATCATCTGGCTGTTTTCCGGCAGATTTTCTATCAGGGGATTGGCGACGAAGGAGTAAATATCGTTGGCGAAATAGGCCAGACCGATAAAGATCACCAATACCGCAATCACAGAGCGCAACAAGGTGTTACGCAGTTCAAGTAAGTGCGAAATAAAGCCGGATTGCGCGGGTTCAGTCATGATTTTTCTTTGTGCTTTGCGGGTCGTTGCTGGTGTCTGTGGTAGGCTCGGACGTTATGTTCGGTTGCTCTTTGCTTTGTGGGCTTGTTGCCGCGCTATCCGTTTTCTCATAGCTGCGGGTAACGGACTGTGCAGCGCGCTGTAATTGCGCCACCGATTCTTGCAGTTCCGGGGAAATATCGCTCATATTTTGCTGCTCGGCTTTTTTGAGGTTCTGATGTAGCTCATGCACGCGCAGCTCTTCGCTGACTTCGGCGGAAATATGATTAGCCATGGTCTTGATTTTGCGTATCCAGGTGCTGACGGTCCGTATGGCCACAGGTAAACGCTCGGGGCCCAATACGATCAGGCCAACTATGGCCACAACCAGCAATTCCCACATGCCCATCGGCGCTTATACCTTGTCTTTATCTTGCGCAGCGGTTTTATCGGCGGCCGGGTTGGTCGCGTTATCCTGCTCGCTGATCTTTTCTTGAGTGGTCGTTTCGGTTTTATCTTCGTCTTTAACGGCCTTCTTAAAACCTTTCACCGCGCTGCCTAGATCGCTGCCGATGTTACGTAGTTTTTTGGTGCCAAATAGCAATACGATAATCGCTAAAACTATAAGTAGCTGTACCCAGCCGACGTTACCAATGCCCATATTATGTACTCCAATATGCGGATAATTGCTCGACGAGTATACCTTGTACTGCGTCGAGCTAATAGTATAAATCTTTACGGGGGAGACCCTAGCTCTTTCGCCAGCCCAGCAAGCAAAGGCCTGCTCCCAAGGTGGCGCTAATTGCGGCCCCAGTGTACCAGTGGTTGATGACCAAAATACTACTGACTATCAAGGCACTGCAACCAATTAGGGTAAGCAGCACGGGTTTGTGGTTATTGGCCTGAGGTGGTGGCTGCAGATGCTGGCGCTTGAGGGCGTGATAGAGTAAATCCGGGATCTCGGGCATCTTTTCCGCCCAAAACGGCAAATTAGCATACATTTGCTTGGCCACGGCCCAAGGGCCCACTTGTTGTTTGACCCAATCTTCCAAGAAAGGTTTCGCCGTTTTCCACAGGTCCAACTGCGGGTAGAGCTGACGTCCCAGGCCCTCAACATAGAGCAAGGTTTTTTGCAGTAACACCAGTTGTGGCTGCACTTCCATATTAAAGCGTCGCGCCGTGTTGAACAGGTTAACCAGCACATGGCCGAAGGAGATCTCCGCCAGTGGCTTATTAAATATGGGCTCGCACACGGTGCGAATGGCAAATTCGAACTCTTCTATGCTGGTATCGGCGGGCACCCAGCCTGAGTCTACGTGCAGCTCTGCCACCTTGCGGTAGTCACGGTTGAAAAAGGCGATAAAGTTCTCTGCCAAGTAGCGTTTATCGTCTTTATTCAAGGTGCCGACTATGCCGCAGTCTATGCCTATATATTGCGGGTTATGCGGGTTGCCGTAAGAGACAAAAATATTACCCGGATGCATATCGGCATGGAAGAAGCTGTCGCGAAATACCTGGGTAAAGAAGACCTCAACGCCGCGCTCGGCCAGCAACTTCATATTAGTACCTTGCTTCAGCAGGGCATCGGTGTCGGATACGGGAATGCCGTAAATACGCTCCATCACCAGCACATTGCTGCGGCTGTAGTCGCTGTACACATAAGGAATGTAGAGGGATTCAGAGCCTTCGAAATTGCGTCTTAACTGAATGGCATTGGCGCCTTCGCGCATTAAATCCAGCTCATCGAGCAGGGTTTTCTTATATTCTTTAACCACTTCAACCGGGCGTAAACGACGGCCTTCGCGCAGTAATTTAGCCACCACCTTGGCGCATTGCTGCATCAGGGTCAGATCCGCATCAATCTGCTTTTTGATATCGGGGCGAATGACCTTAACCACGACTTCCTGATGCTCGCCGCTGTCGTTGGCCAGCTTGGCGGTATGTACCTGAGCGATGGAGGCAGAGGCTAATGGATTGGTGTCGAATTCGCTGAAAACGGCGCTGATATCGTCGATTTCTAATGCTTGTTCTATGATTTTCTGTGCCTGATCGCCACAAAAGGGCGGCACCTGATCTTGTAACAAAGCCAGTTCGTTGGCGATTTCCGCGGGCAATAGATCGCGGCGGGTCGATAGCATTTGTCCGAACTTGATCCACACCGGCCCTAAGGTTTGAAAGGCCAGGCGTAAACGCATGCCGGCGGGCTTGTCGCGGTGGCGATTGCGCAGCCAAAAGGCGCTGCTTCTGGCCAGTTTGGCGAACCAGGGGAGTTTATGGCGCGGCAGCAGCTCATCGATGCCGTACTGCAATAAGGTTTTGGTGATGAAATACAGTCGCGCTGCGGCCACAATTAACCTCTTGTTTGCTGCATTGGCACCTGGGCCAATAGTTTATCTAGGCGCTGTTCCAGCTGTTGTACATCGCTCTTTAATTGGCGATTCTGACGCGTGAATTGGGTCAGTTCCAGCGGGTGAATGCTTACTTTAAGCTCGTCTTGCAACAGCGTCAGCAGTATATGATCCAGCTTGCCTTGCGCTTCTAACGCCCGGGCTTTGCCTTGGCTGACAGCTTGCCATAATAACTGGGCTGGGGCATCGCCGATATATTGCGACCAATGTTCCGGCCAGTCGATATCGAGCTCGCTAAAGGCCTGACTAAAGGCCTGGGCAAGATGAATATCGCCGTCGATATCGAGTTTATGCTGGCGGATAAGCTGAGTCAGGCGCGATGGCTCTTTAAGCTTCATCAGGGTGTCGGTATCGGCACTGATAAAGCAGTCGCTGTGCTCAGGCTGTGCATCGTGCACTTGCAGCATCAAGCCTTCGCTGGCGTAGACGACGCTGATAAATTGCTGCCAGTCGCGCACATGCACCACCAGGCTTTGCCCCTGTACCTTGGCAAGACGAGTCTGTACCTGAGGGTCGAGAGAGATTAGCCTGTTGGCGAGTGTTTCTATGGCGGCGATAGCAAAATGCCCGAGCATGGCCGCTCCTTAAAACTTAAAGCCACGATGCAGAGCAACGATACCGCCGCTCATATTTTGATAGCTGGTCTGCTCAAAGCCCACCTCTTTCATCATGCCTTCTAGGGTCTCTTGATCCGGGTGCATACGAATAGACTCGGCAAGGTATTTGTAAGACTCACTGTCATTGAGCACTACCTGGCCTACCTTAGGCAGAATATTGAAGGAATAGACATCATAAAGCTTGCTCAGCACTTCATGCTCAGGCTTGGAGAATTCCAATACCAGCAAGCGACCGCCTGGCTTAAGCACACGATACATTGAGGCCAGCGCCTTGCTTTGGTCGGTGACGTTACGCAGACCAAAGGCTATGGTGATCACGTCTATGCTGTTGTCTGGGAATGGCAGCTCTTCGGCGTTCATCTGCACATATTCGATATTGCTAACCAGGCCACGGTCGCGCAGTTTATCGCGACCTACCTTGAGCATAGAATCATTGATATCGCCCAAGATCACGCGGCCGGTATCGCCAACCAGCTGGCTGAATTTAGCGGTCAGGTCGCCAGTACCACCGGCTAAGTCAAGAATTGTCTGGCCTTTGCGGGCGCCGGAGCTGGCTATGGTGACGCGTTTCCAAAGACGATGAATGCCAAAAGAGAGCAAATCATTCATTAAATCGTATTTAGCTGCGACCGAGTGGAAAACATCGGCAACATGAGCCGCTTTTTCGTTTGCCGCGACCGTTTTATAACCAAAATGCGTGGTTTTTTGCTCAGCTTCTTTCATGGTAATTCAAGCCTAGAGGGAATTTGGCCATAGTGTACTTGAGGGCCCGTAACAGCTCAAGGATTAAGCCATTTTTACGCTGGGCTCTGCACTTGGGCGAGCATAGAGTGTGCAAACGCAACCAAGGATAATTTGGTCGCATCGACTTTGACACAAATAGCCGCTGGGCTAGAGTAGGGCATCATAGTGCATTGCAATAACGAGAACAGAAATATGCAGTCTCCCTTTAAGTTGAAAACATTGGCCCTGGCCACAGCCTTGGTATTGGGCGTGAGTGCCTGCGCGGCGCCCAGTAAAACCGTGTCTCTGAACCAGGATGAGACCTTTACCCAGGTTGCCGAGCAAATCGTCAACTATCGCGAAAGTGTGAACCCTTACAGGCAAGAGGTGGACGGTTACCTGCTGGCCAACCTGAGTCCCGAGTACCTAAAGGCCCAGTACGAGCAACGCCAGGCCTTGCTTGCCCAGCTTGATGCCATAGATAGCGAGGCTCTGAGCGGCGAGAACAAGATTAATCTACAGATTATCCGCGCCCAGGTGCAGAACCAGCTGGATGAGTATCGCTTTAATAGCCACTATATGCCGTTGACCTCAGAGTACGGCTTTCACTCTTCGCTGTCCTTTATGGTTGCCCGTGGCGATTACAGCTCAAAAGCAGGCTTTGAAACCTACCTTAAGCGCTTAAGCCAGGTGCCGCGTTTCTTCGAGCAGAATATTTATTGGATGAACAAGGGCCTGGAAACCGGTTTAACCCAGCCTAAGGCTGTGTTGGCCGGTTATGAAGAATCCATCAGTGCCTTTTTGGTGGATGATGTCACCGAATCCGAGTTTTATGCGCCCTTTAAGCAAAATACCGCCGGCATCACCGATGACGAGTTTGCCCAGTTGCAAAGCCAGGCCAAGGAAGTGATAGCCCAGCAGGTGTTGCCAGCGTATCAAAACTACTACGACTTTTTCGTTAACACCTATCGCCCCGGCGCCCGCGAAACCATAGGCATCTCGAATGTACCTAACGGCGAGGCCTTTTATGCCAATCGCGCCAAGCATTACACCACCACACAAATGACACCAAAAGAGATCCATGAACTGGGTTTGCAGGAAGTAAAACGCATTCGTGGTGAGATGCAGGCGATCATAGATGAGCTTGGCTTTGAAGGCAGTTTTGCCGACTTTGTTGAGTTTTTGCGTACCGATCCGCAGTTTTACGCTACCACCCCGGAAGAGCTGCTGAAGGAAGCGTCTTATATCGCCAAAAAGATGGACGCTCAGTTGCCAAAATTGTTTAAGGAGTTGCCGCGTAAGCCTTATGGTGTAGCGCCGGTTCCCGCCAACATAGCCCCTAAATACACCACGGGCCGCTACTCGGGATCCAGCCGTGATGACGAAGCGGGCTTCTACTGGGTCAATACTTATGCCCTGGATAAGCGCCCCTTGTATGTATTAGAAGCACTGACCTTGCACGAAGCGGTACCGGGTCATCACCTGCAAATTTCCCTTAATGCCGAGCTGGATTACCTGCCAAGCTATCGCCGTAATGCCTATCTCTCGGCCTTTGGCGAAGGCTGGGGTTTGTACAGTGAATATCTGGGTATTGAAGCGGGCTTCTATCAAGACCCTTATAGCGATTTTGGTCGCCTCACCTATGAAATGTGGCGTGCGGCGCGTTTAGTGGTGGATACCGGCATGCATATGTTCGGTTGGTCGCGCCAGCAGGCGCTGGATTTTATGAGCGAAAACACCGCCTTATCACTGCATAATGTGAAAACGGAAACGGATCGTTATATCTCCTGGCCGGCTCAGGCACTGTCGTACAAAATTGGCGAGCTTACCATTAAACGCTTACGTGCCAAGGCGGAAAAAGCCCTGGGTCATGACTTTGATGTGCGCGAGTTCCACTATCAGGTCTTGCGTCATGGGTCTATTCCCCTTAATGTACTAGAGCAGCAAATTGATCAATATATTGCTGAGGCATTAGCGACCAAGAACAGCTAGAATGCTGAAATAAGTATAATTAATACAAAAAATTGGGCGCCTAAGGCGCCCAAATAGTTAGGGATAAGGCGAATTATGCCGATATTGATTAAGCGCCTCTTGCTCACCATTCGCAATCATATCGACCAACTCAGTTGGCAGGCGGTGGTGCTCGCAATTTTGGTGCATATGGGGTTAACCTGGCTGCTTTTGGCTGGGGCCGGTGAGCAGGCGCTGCTGGCGCCAAACACGTTTTTTTACTATTACGTGGTTACCACTTCAACCGTGGGTTATGGCGATTTAAGCCCAAGCTCAGATCTGGGGCGTCTGCTGGTGGCCCTGGTACAAATTCCTTTCGGTTTGGCGTTATTCGGTATGCTGCTGGGTAAGGCCGGACAAACCATTACACATATAATAAGGCGTGCTATGACAGGTGAAAAAGACGTAACGCATTTTGCTAACCACATCATTATTTTCGGTTGGCACCCAGTGCGCACTCGCAAAATGGTGCGCTACATTCTTGCCGATGACAAACGGGTACGCCGAGACATAGTGCTGGCGGTGACCGATGATATTGAGCACCCTTTCTTTTCTGAGCCCAATGTCAGCTTTGTAAAACTGAGCAGCTATACCGATGAAGAGCAACTCAAGCGTGTGGGTATCAGTACCGCCGATCGCATCATAGTGGAGGGGGCGGACGACAACCAAAGCTTTACCACGGCGCTGAAGATCAGCAAGTTAGTGAAGGAAAGCGCCCATATCTGTGCTTATTTCGATGATGAAAGTAAGGCGCAAATGCTCAGCGAGCACTGTGCCAACGTTGAATGCAGTTCTAACCGTACCGCAGAGGTATTGGTGCGCTCCATGGAAGACCCAGGTGCCAGCCGAGTGCAGCAGGAAATTATGTCGAGTCTCCATGGTGACACGCATTTCTCCATGGTGATCCCTAACGAAGTCAGTCGCTTCACCTATGCGGATATTTTTGAGCTCTTTAAGCGCCAGTATGACGCCACCATTTTAGGCATTGCCCATAATCTCAGCGCTCTGGATATGGACCTCAACCCACCGCTGGATTACGCCATTCAAGGCGGCGATATTATTCACTATATTGCCCCGGTACGCGTTCTTGCCGCCGAGGTAAAGTGGCCATAACCGGTTAGTCATTTTGCCTTCCCTGAGCAGCCAATCCACCCCCTGGGTTAGGTGCTTGGGAAGGCCTTGTCCGTCTTATTATCACCTCATTTATCCAGCGCTATATCTGATCACATACTTAACAGAATTGGTATAAATTAATTACCTTGGTAGCCAACCTTTTTGCTTGCTACTGCGTCTTATAATAAAGGTTTGATTTTCACTATGACAGAAACAACCACGGCGTTATTGGTTCTGGCCGCACAGAAAGGGGATGCACAGGTCTTCTGTGCCCTGTGTGAGCGCCACTATTATGGAAATGAACCGCAACTCCATTATTCGTGAAATTAAACGCACCGAGTATTTATTGCTTGAGCGCAGCCATAAAAAAGCCACCGAGTAGGTGGCTTCTTTTTCGCTCTTGGTTCAGAGCTATTAATCCAGTGCCTTAAAGCGAATGGCGGTGCCGCCGCTGGGCGCCAGCTTAAGCGTAAGCTGATCCTTGCTGGTGACCACCTGCTTGCTGATGGTCATGCTGTAGGGGTTATTCACCCATTCGGCATCCTCACCATCGGCATAGATCTGCGCCTCAAAGCGCTTACCGGGCTCTAAGAAGTCGAGCTTGATATCAACCTTGCGGGCCTCGCCATCGGTAATAGCGCCCAGATACCAGTCGTTACCACTGTAGTGATCGCGCTTGCGCTCCTTACGGGCAAAAACCACATACTCACCCATTTCACCGGCAAGGGCCTGGCTTAGCTCCCAATCGGTGGGCACATCCTGGATAAACTGGAAGGCACCCGGCTTGGCCAGGTAATTTCGTGGTAAATCCGCCGCCATTTGTACCGGGCTATAGAGCACCACATAGAGCGCCAGCTGTTTTGCCAAGGTGGTTTGTGGGCGGTTGGTATCGGCGCCTAGGCCGTTAAAGCCCATATCGAAGATCCCCGGAGTGAAGTCCATCGGTCCCGCCAGCATGCGGGTATAGGCCAGCATGGGCGTATGCGCAGGTGGGTTCGGCGGTGTGCCCCAGGCATTGAATTCCTGACCGCGCGAGCCTTCACGGGTGATCCAGTTCGGGTAGGTACGGCGCAGGCCGGTGTCTTTGATCGGCTCATGGGTGTTGATGCTAAGTTGATACTTGGCTGCCAGTTCAATATTGTAGAGGTATTCGTTAGCCATAAACTGACCGTCGTGCCACTCGTAGCGGGCGATGCCCTGCTCATCGATGCGCTTTATATTGCCGCCGTCGGCAACATAGCCGGTTTTGATCTGGCTGACGCCATGTTTTTGATACAGCTTAAAGGCGTCTTCCATCTGGTTGCGATAGTTGCTGACATTGCCCGAGGTTTCGTGATGACCGATCAGTTTGGCGCCGACCTTTTCACCGTGTTTGGCAATGGCGGCCAGGTCGAAATCATCATAGCTTTTGGTAAAGCTAAAGACATCGCCATTAAAGAACCAGTCGCCATCCCAGCCTTGGTTCCAGCCTTCAACAAGCACGCCGTCGAAGCCGTATTTGGCAGCAAAGTCCAGGTATTCAATGGTGTTTTCTGTGGTGGCGCCGTGTGTTTCACCGCTGCCCCAGGTGTTTTCATTGATGTGCATACCCCACCAGATACCCACGTATTTACCCGGCTTCACCCAGGATACATCGCCGAGTTTATTCGGTTCATTAAGGTTGAGGATCAGGTGCGAGTTAAGCAAGCCTGTGGCCTTATCGGCGATTTGAATGGTACGCCAGGGGGTGGTGAAACCGTTTTCGGTTTTTACCGCAATGCCGTCGGACCAAGGGGTGAGATCCGCTTTAAAAATCCCCGGACGACGCTGGTTTAGAGTCATGCCAGCATAATCGACCAGGGCGGCTTCATGAATACTGATATGGACGCCGTTGCCCATTTTCAGGGTAAAGGGCGTATGAACATGGGCTGCTTCGCTGGCGTCGGTGCGCTTATACACGTACTCGTAACGGTTCCAGCCACGGGCCGGGATCCACAGCGCTTCGTTGTTTTGTCCTGCCAGCGCAAACTCGGTGAGCTCATCGGTGATCTGGTAATCGGGGCGCTCTTTGCCTTCTAATTCATAACGAAAGCCCAGGCCGTCATTAAAGGCGCGCACCCGCACCATGTAGTTGCGACTGGCATCGCTTTCGTCGCTGAAGGTGACCGTCAGTTCGTTGTGATTGTCGCGAATAAGGCGTTGCTCACCCCAGGGCTGTTGCCAGCTTTGGTCGGCGCTTTGAGTTTGCGTCTCGGTGATCACCAGGTCGTCACGCAGTGGCACTTCGTCCTTAAAATAAAAACCCAGTTTGGATGAGTTAATCACCGGCTTACCGGCAAAGGTCACCTGGTAACTTGGGGCGCCTTCATCGCTTAAAGAAATTTGGATCTGTCCGTCGGGAGAGCTGACGCTCACGGTTTTTGCCAGCGCTAATGGCGATGCCAAAAGCAAAGGGATAAATACTCGCATTGACTTGTCCTGGTAATAACTATGGTTAGGCTGAGATTTACCTAGGGTCTGTTTATCTTTGCGGTTTACTTTATGTTCAATCTAAACGCATTCTGATCACGACGCTCGTTATGATGCATAGTCATTCTATGTTCATCGCGAGCAACACAGAGCAGGATGCGTTTAGGTGAACCCGTAGGGCAGCGTTTGTAGCGCATTTCTACTGTGTTGTTACATGTTTATGTAGAATAACTACACCACACATGTGCCGCCTTGTACAAATACACTACAAACTGCTGCAGAAACAAACAACAAAGGTCAACAGACCCTAGCCAAGTTATGAAACGCCTAAAGAGAAATCTTAGGGTAAGGTGAACGGGGGGCGATCACATAGAGATTGCATACGTATTCAAAGGCGAGGGGCTAGCTGCAGAGGTAAAAAAGGCGAGTTGAACTCGCCTGATTTTATTTTGTTTCGCCAGCGAAGGCTCTGGCCATAAATGGCGGCTCGCTTAGGGCGCCCTGGTGGATACCCGGGGTGTAGTATTCGGTTTGTAGTGCTTGTGGATCACAGGCGCGGAAGCCGTCGAAACCCATGCCTTTACGGGCCAGAGTCACAGACCATAAACCCGACGGGTAAATAGGCTGCGGGAATGGCAAGGTTTGCAAGGCGCCAAAGCCCACTTCCTTCATTGCACCACGCATTTCCAATAGTAATGGCATATGCATTAGCGGGCTTTCGCTTTGCTGTACCAGCACGCCGCCAGGGCGCAGGGCTTTCAAGCAGCTTTGGTAGAAGGCGTGGTTGAACAGGCCTTCACCCGGGCCAACCGGATCTGTGCCGTCAACAATCACTACGTCGATAGACTCAGGCGCGGCTTCGCGCATGTATTTGATGCCGTCATCAAATAACAAGGTGGCGCGAGGGTCCTGGTTTGAAGTGCACAGCTCAGGGAAGTACTTGAGCGACATCTCGGTAACAACTTGGTCGATATCGATTTGCGTGACCGACTCTACGCTATCGTGCTTAAGCACTTCACGCAGGGTACCGCAGTCGCCGCCGCCGATGATCACCACGTTTTTCGGATTCGGGTGACTGAACAGCGCAGGGTGGGCGATCATTTCATGGTAAAAGAAATTCTCGCGAGTACTCACCATGGTGCAGCCGTCAATGATCATCAGGTTACCAAAGTCGGTGGTTTCATACATGGCAACATGCTGAAAGGGAGACTGTTTTTCTTCAAGTAATTTGTTGATACGCAGTGAGAAAGCACTGCCATCACGGTCACTGATTTCGGTAAACCAGTGGTTTTTATCTAAACTTGTCATGTGTTACATAATCACCAATAAATGAGAAACGCAATTTTGCCAGTGTGCAGGGCAATGCTCAATCACATTTTAGCTGCATTTATGTGATTTTCTATTCGCTAGTGGCAATAAGAGGTATTAAACTAGCGGCAAATTCTTGGGTCAATATTGAGAGCAGAGTATGGAAAAGGTTCACCCAGCGGGTTACCAGGTCGCTCAATCCGTTTATAACGTCAGTCATTGGAGCGATGGCTACTTTGATATTAACGCTCAGGGTGAGCTGGTGGCTTATCCCGATGGCGATAAAAATAAACCCGGTTTGGCATTAAATGCCTTAGTCGAGCGTTTTAAAGAGCAAGGCCTGACCTTGCCGGTGTTGGTGCGTTTTACCGATATTTTGCAGCATAGGGCATCGCGTTTAATTTCCGCCTTTAGTCAGGCTAAAACCACCAAGGCTTATCAGGGTGACTATACCTGCGTTTATCCCATTAAGGTAAATCAGCAGCGCTCTGTGGTATCCAAGTTATTGGCGCACAGCAGTGGTCAGGTCGGCTTAGAAGCTGGCTCTAAGCCTGAGCTAATGGCTATTTTAGGTTTGGCCGAAAAAGACATCACCATAGTTTGTAATGGTTACAAAGACAGCGAGTTTATGCGCCTGGCGCTGATCGGTCAGGCTACCGGTCACAAGGTTAATATTGTTATCGAAAAGCTTTCCGAGCTTGATGCGCTGATCCGCGAAATGGATGCCATGGCCCTTGAAGCGCCAATTGGTATTCGTATTCGTCTTAATTCCGTGGGTAAGGGCAAGTGGCAAAATACCGGTGGTGAGCGTGGCAAATTTGGTTTGACCGCCTCTCAGGTGCTGCAGGCCGTTGAGACTTTAAAGAAACACAATAAGCTGCATTTAATGGAGCTGGTGCATTTCCATATCGGCTCGCAAATCGCCAATATTCGCGATATCCAACGTGCGCTAACCGAATGCGCCCGCCATTATGCGCAGTTGTGTCAAATGGGCGTGCCGCTGCAAACCGTGGATGTGGGTGGCGGCCTGGGTGTCGACTACGAAGGTTCGGGCTCGCGCAGCAGCTGCTCAATGAACTACACGGTTGAAGAGTATGCCAAAAACGTGGTGACCGCCTTTGCTGAGGTGAGCGATGCCAACGGTCTGGCTCATCCGGCCATTATTACCGAGTCGGGCAGGGCGCTGACCGCACACCATGCGGTCTTGATCACAGATGTGGTGGACGTAGAAAAAGCACCTAATAACGAGGTGACGATAGCCGATGATGCAAACCTGCCCAAGGTGGTGCTGGAAATGCAGCAAACCTGCGTCGGTGTGAACGTCCGAATGGCTATCGAAAGCTATCACGATGCCATGCATCTATTTAGCGAGGCTCATGCTCAATATGTTCATGGTATGCTGGGTATTGAGCAATGGGCTCTGGTTGAGCAACTTTATTTCCGTACCCTGCACAAGGTGCGTGCTTGTTTGAGCGAGTCAGCCCGTGCCCATCGCGAGGTGATCGATGAGCTGAATGAAAAGTTGGCGGACAAGCTGTTTGTAAACTTCTCATTATTCCAGTCGTTACCGGATGTGTGGGGTATTGGTCAGTTATTCCCGGTACTGCCTATAGAAAATCTTGATAAGCCGTTGGATCAGCGTGTGATCATTCAGGATATTACCTGTGATTCGGACGGACAAATTCGCGAGTATGTAGACGGTGCCGGTATCGAAGCCAGCTTGCCTATTCCACGCTATGAGTTTGGTCAGCAATATCACCTGGCCATGTTTATGGTAGGTGCTTATCAGGAGATCCTGGGCGACCTGCATAACCTCTTTGGTGACACCGACTCTGTGCATGTGGAAATGCACGGCGATGAGTACCGCCTGACCAATGAAATCAAGGGCGACAGTGTTCAGGACGTATTAAAATTCGTTCATTACGATAGTGAAGCCTTGGCGGCGCGCTATCAGCAAAGAGTGAGTGCCTTGGCTATCGACTCGGCGCTGAAGCAGAGTTATCTGGATGAGCTAAATCAGGGATTAAGCGGCTATACCTATTTTGAGGACTAGCCCAGGGGTGTTGCTAGTCGGCAACAGAACCCTTTTCCGTTAAAGACAAAAAAGCGCTATCATTAGCGCTTGTTTTTTATACCCAAACAGGAAAGTTGTTGTGCGTGCAGTGGTTGCTTTATTTCGGCAAATTGTGAGTGTTGGTCTTTATACCCTGAACACCTTATTTTGGTTTCTTCCAATAGTTCTTTGTGGTGTTCTTAAAATTATCCCTATTAAACCCTGGCGAAAAGCCATGAGCGCCTTGGCAAAAGCCATGGCCAGTTGCTGGGTTGCGGGTAACTCCTTAAACCAAAAACTGATCACTCCTTATAAGCTGAAAGTGACCGGGCTTGAACAACTAGACAAAAAAGACTGGTATCTGCTGGTGGCTAACCATCAAAGTTGGGTCGATATTCTGGTGATGCAGCGTATCTTTCGTGGGCGCATTCCGTTTTTGAACTTCTTTTTGAAAAAAGAGCTGCTGTATGTGCCGTTTTTAGGCCTGGCCTGGTGGGCGCTGGACTTCCCTTTTATGAAGCGAACCAGTAAGTCACAGCTGAAGAAAAACCCGAAACTGCGCGGTAAAGACTTAGAAACCACGCGCAAGGCCTGTGAAAAGTTTAAGGAAATGCCGGTGTCCATAGTCAACTTTGTTGAGGGAACCCGCTACACAGATGCCAAGCATAAGCGTCAAAACAGCCCTTTTAATCATTTACTTAAGCCTAAAGCCGGTGGCATTGCCTTTGTCTTGCAGGCCATGGGCGAGCAGATCAGTAAAATCGTCAATGTCACTATTCATTACCCGGGCGGTATTCCTACCTTTATGGACTTTGCCGGCGGTAAAGTGAAAGAGGTTGTAGTGCATGTGGAAGTGCGTCCGCTGGACTCGCAGCTGATCGGTGACTATAGCAACGACAATGCATTTCGCGTAGAGTTTCAGCAGCATCTCAATGCCTTATGGCAAGAAAAAGACTCGACCCTGAAGCAGCTAACGCAGCAGAAAAGGAACTAATTATGCTGAAACGATTATTGCCCAAATGGCTGGTGGGAAGCCTGGCCACCTGCTTATTGCTGGTAAATACCTTGGTGTGGGGAGTGATCGTTTTTATCCTTGGGCTGGTAAAACTTATCCTGCCTTTTTATGCCACTACTGTGGTGCTGCACTGGGCCTACAGTGGCTGGCGTTTAGGTAATCGTTTGGCGTTACAGCTGGGCTGCGAGCGCTTTAATGTGCGCTTTGACGGCAAGGTTGACCCCAAGGCATGGTATCTCTTGATTGCCAATCACCTGAGCTGGCTTGATATCGTAGTGCTTAGCGCCGTTACCGAGCTGCCGGCGCCGAAGTTTTTCCTTAAGGATGAACTTAAATACGTGCCCTTTATCGGCAGCGGTGCCTGGGCCATGGGTATGCCTTTTATGAAGCGCGCCAGCAAGGAACAGATCGCCAAGAATCCCAAGTTAAAAGGCATGGATGTGGAGCGTACCAAACGCAGTTGCCATAACTTTAAGCAATACCCGTCCTGCATAGTTAACTTTGTTGAGGGCTCACGCTTTACCCCAGGTAAAAAGCAGCGCCAACTTAGTCCGTTTGCGTATTTGCTAAAACCCAAGGCTGGCGGTATCGCCTTTGCTTTGCAGGTTTTAGGGGAGCAGTTTGATGGTTTGCTTGATGCCACACTATGCTATCAATCACAAGGAAGCCATATCTGTCGTGATTTTATGCTCGGACGTCTGACCCAGATAGACTTACTGGTCAATGTACGCGACATAGCGCCGCAATTGATCGGTGATTATCAGCAAGACAAGGCGTTTCGGGTCGAGTTCCAACAGCAACTCAACGAAATTTGGCAGGCCAAGGATGAGCTTATTGCCCAGCAACAAGCACCCACAGCCGCCCCCAATTGTGCCAAAGTAGTAGATACCACAGGAAAGGTGTAACTCAGCTATGACCCAAAGTCATTTACAAAAAATGCTTAAGCCCTTATTTGCCGACACCGAGCGTGCCGAGCTGCTAAGCACTATTTCAGCGGCGGGTATCGGCCTGATGGCCATTATCCTGCTGTACTTCTTTTTAAGTAGTTTAATGCTGCCGGCGCTGCAAAGCCTGATGATGCGCATATCACCGCATCGCACTTCGACCTTGAAGCCCTTGCTGGTTAAACTTAACCGTCGCCTGGCTGGCTTTATTTGCTGTGTCGCTTTTCTTGCGTCTTTCCAAACCGTAGTGCAGCTCCCTGAGCTTTATCTGAATTTAATGCACACGGGTGTGAAAATTCTGCTGATTGTCTACGGTGGTTTTATTGTCAGTAGCATGGTGAGCATAGGCGGTGCGTTGTATAACCAGTTTGAATTCTCCCGCGAGGTGCCGATTCAGGGCTTGATCCAGCTGGTGAAGCTGATCACCTTTATCATCTGTGCCATTTTAATTTTTGCCCTGCTGCTGGAGCGCTCGCCTACCTATATTATTTCCGGCTTCGGTGCCATTGCCGCGGTAACCATGTTGGTGTTTAAAGACACTATTTTAGGCTTTGTGGCCAGCATTCAGATAGCCGCCAACCGCCTGGTTACTTATGGTGATTGGATCCAGGTGGACAGCTATGGCGCCGATGGCGAGGTGATAGACCTAGGTCTAAACACGGTGAAGGTGCGCAACTGGGATAACACCATCACTACCTTGCCGACCTATACCCTGGTTTCTGGCTCGTTTAAAAACTGGCGCGGTATGCAGGAGTCCGGCGGTCGCCGTATTAAGCGCTCGCTCAATATAGATATGAACAGCATACGTATCGCCGATGACGAGTTGCAGCAAAGCATAGAGGAAACCTTGCAGCTGTCCGAGTATATCAATACCACCTCCTTGCCGGATAAGGTCACCAATCTGGGGCTGTTTCGTCGTTATGCCGAGGGTTATCTTAAGCAGCATGATCGTCTCAATAAGGACCTAACCCTGATGGTGCGTGAGTTACAGCCCTTGAATCATGGTCTGCCCATCGAGTTTTACTGCTTTAGCGCCGATAAGCGCTGGATCTCGTACGAGCATATTCAGGCGGAAATTATGGATCATCTGTTGGCGGTATTGCCCATTTTTGAGCTGCTACCTTATCAGAGCGTCAGCGGGCAAATGAATGGCTCCAGCCAGTAGGGTAACCATAAATATTCATCTAAAAAGCCCGGCTTGCCGGGCTTTTGCTTTACAGTTTATCTGGTTAATAAGGCAATTGTTCCAGCAATAGCCCTAGCGCCGCAAAGACGGCAATCAGCATCAATACAGGTGGCTTAAAGCGCTGCAACCACCACCATCCCAAGACAATAAAAACAAGGTACCACCTCTGAGTTAAACCGGCGGGAATGATGGGGTTATAGAGCGCCGCCAAAATAAAGCCAACCACAGTAGCATTGATGGCTGTGCTAACACCGGCCAGCATTGGGTTGCTCATCAGCGCTTGCCAATGGCGGGCACAGCCAAGCACCAGTAAGAAGCCGGGTAGAAAAATGGCCAAGGTGGCAATTAAGGCACCCAACAAGGGGGTTGCAGGCGCTAAGACAGCACCGAGATAAGTCGCAAAGGTAAACATGGGGCCGGGGATAGCCTGCGCCGCCGCATAACCGGTTAAAAAGCTATCGGCATCCACATCGGTCAATATGGTATCGAGTAAGGGCAAGACCACATGTCCGCCGCCAAATACTAAAGAGCCCGCCTGATAAAACTGGGCGCTGAGCTGCCACAACTCACCCGTAGCGGCGAAACTCAGGATAAACAGCAGGGCAAAAAGTAGCAGCGGCAGCTTGCTAAGGCCAGTGCTTGCTTTGTCTGCGTCTTGCCTTGTGCCTTCATCCTTAAAGGGTTGCAGTTGCCATGCTCCCCAGATAGCCGCCAGTGCCAAGATAGCCAGTTGAGTATACAGGCTGGGTATGAATATCAAGGCTCCAGCACTGAGTAACGCCAACGCCCGGGTATGCCAGCTGCGACAGAAGCTTTTACTCATGTTCAATACCGCATCGGCGACAATCACCACGGCGAACAGTTTAAGTCCGGTGATAAGTCCAGCTGTGGCCCAAGGCAGCTGTTGTGCCCCTAATGCCAGCAGCAGCATGATCAACATGGAGGGCAAAGTAAAACCGATAAAGGCGGCTACGCCTCCGGCTAATCCGGCGCGCTCTACGCCTATGGCAAAGCCCACCTGCGAGCTGCCCGGTCCGGGAAGCAATTGACTAAGGGAAATAAAATGCCCGTATTGCTGCTGAGTCAGCCACTTTTTATTTTCCACAAAGTGACGTTGAAAGTAACCCAGGTGCGCCGCCGGGCCACCAAAGCTAGTGCAACCAAGCAAGAAGAACTGGTAGAAGATGGATAACAATTTCATAGTTTCATTATACTTAGAGCTTGTGTAGATTATGTGACACTATAGAGGTGTTCTATTTGGTTGCAATAACATTGAGGTTGTAATGAAGATGCGAACAGGGGTTTGGGTGCCACTAATATTATTGTTCTTTCTTCCCATGGCAGCTGTGCAAGCCAGTACCATTACCGTCGCTATAGATCACGCGCCTCCTTATAGTTTTACCCATGGCCCAGAGGCTAAAGGCCTCTTACTAGATATTCTTACTCCCATCGCCGATGAGCTTGGTCTTGAGCTTAAGGTGGTGCCTTGTCCCTTTTCGCGCTGTGTGCATATGCTGGAGCAAAGCGAGGTCGATATTATGGGCGGCCTCATTCGTACTAAGCAGCGCGAACAGGAGCTGACTTTTGTTACTCCCGCTTATATGGCACTGCACTCATCCTTTCGTTTTTATTCCCTCCGCGATAGCGGCATGGAAATCACTGGCTATGAAGATCTTTACGGCAAGCGTATTGCAGTGATGCGCGGAGCGGCGCACTTTGCCCGTTTCGATAAAGACTTAGATCTTATCAAGGTGCCGGTAACCTCTGAGCAGGTGGCGCTGCAGATGCTGCTAAAGGGCCGAGTGGATTTGTTTATTGGGGTTGAAGAGACCGCCGAGCATGCCATGAGCATCTTGCGGCAGCCCGTGTATCAGCTGGTTAAGCAGCCTTATCAGTACCGCGATTCGATATTTGGATATATGGCCTACAGTCGCGATTTTGCCAAGACGCCCTTGGCAAATAAAATTACCTCCCGCTATCAGGAGATTGCTGAACAGGGTCAGCTAACTGAGCTGGTTAAGCCCTATGCACTGCCGCCGATCCAAGGCCATTCATCACAATAAGACCATTGAAATTAGTGCAATAAACTATTTTTGCTGGCTCCATTTTAACCGTAAGTTCATGCAAATCTGCTACCATCTTACAATAGGACAAATAATAGGAAAACGAATCATGACTAAACGACTAAACACTTTGACTCCTGTTGTGGCACTAACCTCAGTGGCATTGTTATTAACGGGCTGTCAGGCAACCAATACGCAAAAAGGCGCAGGTATAGGTGCCGGTGTAGGTGCGGTATTAGGTAAAGCCACAGGCGATCATGATGATAAGCGTATTTTCATCGGTGCTGCTATCGGTGCCCTGGCAGGTGCCGCGGTAGGTAACTACATGGATAACCAAGAGCAGGCGTTTCGTGATGAGCTAGCCGGTTCTGGCGTTGAAGTAGTACGTGAAGGCGACAACATCCGCCTGGTAATGCCGTCAAACATTACCTTTGCTACCGAGCAGTCGTATATCTCAAGTGGTTTCCATGACACCCTGAATGCCATTGCCAGCGTGATGAACAAGTACGAGAAAACCTACCTAAGCGTACAAGGTCATACCGACAGCACGGGTAGCAGCGAATACAACCAAAACCTCTCTGAGCAGCGTGCCCTAAGTGTGAAAAACTACTTAGTAAACAGCCAGATCCTGGCGGCGCGTATCAGCACTCAGGGTTACGGTGAAAGTCGTCCTATCGCCGACAACAGCACGGCCAATGGCCGCGCTCTAAACCGTCGCGTAGAAATTCAAATCGTACCTAACGTACAAAACTAAACGGAAGCGCTGGGCTGATTAAACTGCAGCTCACAAAGCTTGCGATACAGCGGCGATTGTTGCATTAAGCTAGCATGATCGCCGTTGGCAACCACCTTCCCCTTATCCATTACCACAATTCGATCGGCGTGCATCACGGTACTTAAGCGATGGGCGATGATCAGTGTCGTACGCGACTTCATCAGTTCGGTTAATGCCGCCTGCACATGGTGTTCACTTTGCGCATCAAGGGCGCTGGTAGCTTCGTCAAGTAATAGAATTTCTGGATCCTTGAGTATGGCCCTGGCAATAGCAATACGTTGTTTTTGCCCGCCGGATAAACGCACCCCACGCTCTCCTAAAAAGCTGTGGTAGCCATCGGGTAACTGCTCGATAAACTCATCGGCATAGGCCTGCCTGGCAGCGGCGCTCACTTCGTCTTGGGTAGCTCCTTCCTTACCATAGGCGATATTGTGATACACATCGGCGCTGAACAGCACAGGGTGCTGGGCCACCATGGCCATTTGTTCGCGAATATCATGCAAGCTCAGCTCGCGGATATCCACGCCATGCAGGCGAATGCTGCCAGCACTGACATCATAGAAGCGTTGCAGCAGCTCAAACAAGGTGCTTTTACCGGCGCCGGAAGGGCCAACTATGGCGACAGTTTCGCCCTGGGAGATCTGTAAATTAAAGGCAGATAGGGCGCTTTGCTGTGGCCTGGAAGGATAATGAAAACTGACGTCTGTAAATTCGATAACATCGGCTTGAGCCTGAGTATCTAGGCTTTGTGCCTGTGCTGGGTCAAGAATCTCGCTTTGCACTTCCAGTAATTCAATCAGGCGTTTGGCCGCGCCTGCGGCTCTTTGCAGCTCACCATAGATTTCCGCCACCGTACCTACCGCCATGGCCACAACTATGGCGTAAAACACAAAGGCGGCCAGCTCGCCGCCGGACATCTTCCCGCTAAGCACATCGACACCGCCGCTGTAGAGCATAAAGCTGATGCCGGAAAAGCTGATAAAGATCACAAATGCGATAAGAAAAGAGCGCTGCATAATGCGTTTTTTAGCCACCGCGAAGGCCTTGTCGACCTCGCCGTCAAAGGCGGCCAGCTCGGTACTTTGGCGATTAAAGCTGTGCACGGTTTTAATATTTTGCATCACCTCACCGGCATAGGTGCTGATATCGGCAATGGCATCCTGTGAGCTGCTGGCCAAAGTGCGCACCCGACGGCCAAAAAGCTTCATGGGCAGCAGCACCATGGGTACGCAAAGCAGCACTATCATGGTGAGTTTCACATTGGTGATAAAGAGCATAATGACGCCACCTATCAGCATCAGGGTGCTGCGCAGCGCCATGGATAAGGAGGAGCCGACTATGCTTTGCAGCAAGGTGGTGTCCGTGGTTAGGCGTGACATGATCTCGCCGCTGCGATTTTCTTCAAAATAACTGGGGTGCAGGGCGAGAATGCGGGCAAACACCGCCTTACGAATATCGCTGCTGACCCGCTCGCCAAGCCAGGACATCAGATAAAAGCGGCAAAAGATCCCCACCGCCATCAATGCAATCAAGCTGATCAACAAGATGACCGAGCCGCGCAGCTGTGCCATGGAACCGGCGATAAAACCTTGGTCTATCACCTGTTTTAAACCCTGACCCAGGGAAAGGTTAATACCTGCGGTGAGCACTAGGGCAAATAGCGCAGCGGCTACTACCCATTTGTAGGGTAAAAGAAAGCGGAAAATAGGTCGTAAGTGACGCAGCGCACTTTTCTCATTAAGGGATGTTTCATTAATGGATGTTTCGTTATTGGATTTTTTGGAATTGGGTGCAGCCATGGGAGTTCCAGATTGAATTATCCGTTTGAGTGTATCAGAGCGAGGAGCTAAAAGCTTAGATTGAACTGTGAGCTTTTTTTATATAAAAATAGGGTCTGTTTATTAAACATAAAACAATCATTAACAGGTTTACTTATGAACGCGATTGGCACCTTTACTGTGAAACTTAACCCTCAGGATGCCTATGCTACCGGCGTCGATGGCATTAACCTTGGGCGCATGTCCATAGACAAAACCTTTAGTGGTGATCTCCATGGCATTAGTCAGGGGGAGATGTTGAGCGCCATGACTGTGGTGCAAGGCTCTGCCGGCTACGTTGCCATCGAGCAGGTTACCGGCACCCTGGATGGTAAAAAAGGCAGCTTTGTGTTGCAGCACTTTGGCACCATGAATCAGGGCCAGGACAGGCTCGTTCTGGAAGTAGTGCCGGACTCCGCCAGCGGCGAATTGTGTGGTCTGATTGGGGAGATGCGTATTCGTATCGACCAGGGTGTGCACCATTACGAATTCGATTACCGTTTGGAGTTTGACGGTGAGTAGCGAAACGATTTTAAACACTGCCCAGTTTGACCCCAAGGTTAAGCAATACTGGCTGACCATTTGGTTGCTGGTGGCCAGTATCACCTTGTTTGGCATCGTTTTGCTGCCCATTGTCGCCGTTTTGGTCTGGTGGCTGGGTGGGCGCATTTTGGCAGCCATGTCGGCGACCTTGAGTGAAAAGAAGCTGGTGGTGAAGCGTGGTATCTGGGTGCGCGAAGAAAAGTCCATTCCCCTTGATAAAATTACCGATGTGGCGATGACGCAAGGCCCGCTGATGCGGGTATTTGGTTTATATCGCTTAAGTTTTGAAACCGCCGGACAGTCTGGCCCGGGTGCCCTAGTATCTCTGCTTGGAGTGGTGGATGCGCACCTGTTTCGTGAAGCGATTTTAACGCAAAAAGAAAGAGCAGCAGAGCAGCAAGGTAATCACAAAAGTGGGCAAAGCGCTGCCCAAGGTAGCACTGAGCAAGATGACCAGGCGCTTATGCAACGCCTGGTCGATGCGGTGGAGCGCATAGACGCGCGTTTAGCGCGTCTTGAGCAAGAGCCGAAGGCTTAGCCCAGAGGCTGCAACTGTGGCTTGCCGGCCAGCATCTGCAGCTGTTGGCCACGCTCGCTGATCACCTTATAGGCGCGCGCCTTGATGGTATCAACATAATGCCATTGGGCCTGCGCCGCAGCGGCACTGAAGGTCACTGTCATAAAGCCACGGTTTACCAGGTTGGTATAGCTCAGATCATCAACCAGCAGGGCAATAACCTGTTCCATTTGCGCTATGGTCTGTGGGTCTTGCGTATTCAATGACAAATACTCTTCCATGCCCGGTGATGAAACCGAGGCGGTAGCAAACTCGACTCCAGCGGCCTGATCACCGGCGATGGGGTTGGCAGCGTCGGTGCGCAGCTGTCCGGCCCAGCCGTTGTGGGTATCACCGGCCAATACCACCAGGTTCTTCTGTGTTGCCAAGGCAGTACCTAAAATCACTTCCCTTTCATAGGCATAGCCATCCCAGGCATCCAGGTTATAAGGCAATACGGTTTCTACACGAGCGCGTTCGGCATCGCTAACGCTAGGGTCGCCAGCTAAGATACGGCCTTTAATTTGTGCCAGCTCGGCAAATAATATGTTGGCCTGTGCCAGCAGTGGTGAGGTGTCGCCACCTTGAGCCAGGATGCTTTGCACCGAGGCCAATAACATCATCACCTCAGCGGGCAGGTGCATCTTGGTCATTAACACCTGCTGGCCTAAAACCTGCCATTGCTGGCTTGAGGTTTGGATGCCATCGGTTAACCAGGTCAGCTGCTCGCCACCTAATAAGGTTCTGCTTGGGGCGCCAATGGCGCTGGCAAAGTCGTACTGGCCGGCGGCCGTGGTGAGGTCAAAGTCGTTATAGCTAAGTTGTTCATCACGTGCCAATACTCGGGTATCGAGCATGTACAAGGAAACCAGGTTACCGAAGTCGAAGCGGCGATAGATTTTTTCTTTGTCGGCGACGTTGCGGATTGGCATCCATTCAAAATAGGCGCGCAGTGCCTGCATTTTGCGCTCGTCAAACGGGCCTTCCGAGCCATCATGATTTTCAGCGCCACTGTGCCAGGTATCATTGCTGATCTCGTGGTCATCCCATACGGCGATAAAGGCGCAGTGGCCGTGCGCCGCTTGCAGATCCGCATCCTGGCGATACAGGGCGTAACGTTTACGGTAGTCGTCCAGGGTAATAATTTCTTCGTTATTATCGCTGGCAAGTTCGCGGCCTAGGGCTGCGGCGTCTTCAGTGGCATAGCCGCCAGCGCCATATTCATAGATGTAATCACCCAGATGTAGGATGGCATCCAAGTCTTCCTGCTTGGCGACTTCGCCATACACATGGAAATAACCGGCCGGGTAGTTGGCGCAAGAAAGTACCGCCAGCTTAACCTGATCTATGTCGCCGACGGGCAGGGTTTTACCCTTGCCTGTGGCCGAGGTTACACCGTAGGAAATAAAGCGATAATAGTAGGTGGTGTTGGCATCCAGGCCTTGTAAATCGACCTTAAGGGTAAAGTCGGTGTCCGCACTCACCTCGGTTTGGCCATCATGCACCAGGGATTCAAAATTGGCGTCTGTGGCCGCTTGCCACTGTACTTTTACGCGGGTAACGCTTGGGTCTTTGGGGGTAACACGAGTCCAGATGATCAGGCTATCGTTAAGGGGATCGCCGCTGGCTACGCCGTGGTCGAAGCTAACATTAATCTGCTCTTCGTCGTTGTCACTGTCGAGTACACAGCCGCTTAGGCCAAGAGATAAAACGGCAGCGCCAAATCCCGCTGCCGAAGCTTTTAAAAAACGTCTACGAGTAAACTGCATTGGTTTGTACCTGTTATTTTTTTAAGATGCAGAGCTTATCCGACCAGTGTTACTGTTCGGTGACAAGCAGGTCAACTAGAAGACGCTACATACCTCCTCGGCCTTACAGCTGATCACAGTGACATTTTCATAGCCAACGCGAGTGAGCTGCTCGGCAGCCAAGGTGGCGCGGGCATTACTGGCACAGTGCAGATAGATAGGACGGCTGGCGTCTTTTTCTATTTCCATCAGCTTCATTTCCAGCACGCCGCGAGGAATATTAATGGCGCCGGTGGCCGCCTTGGTGGCGTGCTCGGCAGGCTCACGAACATCAATTAACAGGCCGTGGTTCTCGGCTAGCTCCGCCCTGGCTTGTTGCGCATCAATACGGCGCTGCTTGGGAACTATGGTTTTTAGTAAGTCTGGGATTGGGGTGAGCATATTATTCCTCCATGCCTAATTTGCGTAGTAAGACCATCATTGGACACCAGCCGGAAAACGCCGATTGGATCAGGTTAACGGCGATAAACGCGGTAAACCACAGCCACATAGGGCTGACCAGATAAGTTAACAATAGCGACAATAAAATCATGATGCCAGCGATCAATCTGAGTGCGGCGGGTATTTTCATGGTAAGCCCCTTGTTGGTAATTTGTTCAATTTAATTATATTAGTAAAATCTAATTTAGCAATAGTTAATATTAGACTTTACTAATGTTAGCTTCTATACTGATTTGCATACTTCAATTCTCTAGCTTAACCGGGGGAACTCGTGGACCTGATGAAAATGGCAGACAATGCCGAGCAGGCTCAAGCCTTATTAAAACTGCTGGCCAATAAAAATCGGCTGATGATTCTTTGCTGCCTGCAACAAGGCGAGCTCAGTGTTTCTCAGCTTAATGAAAGCGTGCCCTTAAGCCAGTCCGCTTTGTCGCAACATTTGGCGGTGCTAAGGCAGGAAAACATAGTGAGCACTCGCCGTGAGAGTCAGACCATTTACTACAGTTTGTGCAACGACCAGGTACGGGCCGTGCTCAATACCTTGTACACGCTGTTTTGTGAGGAGTAGGCCGTGACTTGGTTAGATAGGGGGGTGAGGGCCAGCCTGGGTGGACCACTGCCCTTGTTTATCTTTATTATCGCCTTGGTGGCAGGTGCCTTTGCACTGCAGCAAACGCCCCGCGAAGAAGAGCCGCAAATTGTTGTGCCCATGTTCGATATTCTGGTTGATGTTGGTGATATAGAAGCCCCAGAGGTTGAGCGCCTGGTGACAGTGGAGCTGGAAAAGCTATTGGCGCAGATCAAGGGCGTCGAGCATATTTACTCGGCCACCCAAAACGGGGGGCTGGTCAGTACCTTGCGCTTTGAGGTCGGTCATTCCCGCGAGCAGGCGCTGATCGACACCTATGCCAAGCTTTATGCCTATCAGGACACCATGCCGACGGTAGTACGCCAATGGCAAATTAAACCCATAGAAGTGGATGATGTGGCCATCGTTATGCTGGGTTTATACAGCACGGCGCCGCAGTTATACGATGATTATCAACTGACACGTATGGCGCAGGAGCTGGCAACCCGATTGCAACGCCTCGAAGACACCAGCGAGGTTAAGGTGATCGCTGGGCGGACTCGCACGGCCAATATCTATCTCGACAGCGCCGCCCTTAATGCCCATAAAACGACGATTTCGGATGTGCTTTATGCCCTAAGCGTGGCTAACCAGTTGCGGGATGTGGGTAAGGTCAAAGATGCTCAGGGACACTGGCGCCTGCAAGTACAAGGTGGTGATGCCTTGCGCTCACTGGAGCAGCTTGAGTCCCTAGTGGTCAATGTGGTGAATGGTCAGGCGGTACGCCTCGACAGCGTTGCCAGCATAATCGATGGCCCCGGTGAGGCGCAGCATTATCAATGGCTGCAAACCCAGGATGGTCAGCCCCAACTGCCCATGGTTACCCTGAGCGTGGCGAAACAGGCCGGTGCCAATGCGGTGGCTGTGGCTCGCGATGTTCATGCGCAAATGCAACAGCTGCAAGACGAGTTGTTACCGCCCGAGGTTAAGGTAGTAACGTTGCGTGATTACGGCCAAACCGCCGATGAAAAGGTCAATAACCTGGGCGCCAGTCTGGTATTTGCCATAGTCACGGTCGTGCTCTTTATCGGTGTGTTCCTCGGTTGGCGCCCGGCCATAGTGATCGCCTTGGCCCTGCCCATTTGTTATGGCCTGACCCTGAGTTTTGACTGGGCCTTTGGCTATACCATTAATCGAGTGACCCTGTTTGCTTTGATCTTGGCCCTGGGTTTGTTGGTGGACGACCCGATCACCGGCATAGACAATATTAGCCGTTACTTTAGCCATAAAGGCAGTGTGCAGGATAGGATCGTTGCGGCCATGGCGGAGATCCGCACCCCCTTGTTGATGTCGACCCTGACCATTATGGTGGCCTTTTTCCCCTTGGCCTTTATAACCGGGATGATGGGGCCTTATATGGCCCCCATGGCCTTTAACGTGCCTATCAGTGTGGCGCTTTCTACATTAGTCGCGTTTTTTGTAACCCCTTGGCTGGCGATGAAAATTCTTAAGCCCAAGGGTGATGAGGTGGCCGAACAAGCCCAGGCCACTAACCTCTATACCCGAATGCTGGACTACTTTTTACTGCGCCCCAGTCGCGCCAAGCTGATGCTGTTGGTGGTGTTGGCCTTGTTTGTATTTAGTGCCTGCTTGCCGCTGTTACGCGCGGTGCCGCTAAAGTTATTGCCCTACGATAATAAGAGCGAAGTACAGGTATTAGTGGATATGCCCGAAGGCACTTCGCTGGAAGATACCGCAGCCCTGCTGAGCAAGGCGCAAGCGCTAAGCTGGCAGTTGAACGAGGTGCAAACCATAGCCGCCTATGTCGGCCAGCCATCAAGCATGGACTTTAATGGCATGGTGCGGGGTTATTATCGCCGTGATGGTGAGCATCTGGGTGAATTGCGCATTTTGTTGCGCGATAAACGCGAGCGTCAGCATCAGTCCCATGCCGTGGTATTACGTTTGCGCCAGCAGCTGGCGTCGCTTGCCAATAACGGCATCAGCATCAAGGTGATTGAAGTGCCGCCCGGGCCGCCAGTGCTTAGTACCCTGGTTGCCGAAGTTTATGCCGAACCCTTTGTGAGTGAGCAACAACATCGTTTTGGCGCCGAGTTAATTGCCCAGCGTTTGCGTCAGGAGCCTCATGTAGTGGAGGTAGATAGCACCTTGGAGCGCCAGCAACAACAACTGCGTTTTGTTACCGACAAAACCAAGGCGGCGTTGTCTGCCTTGAGTACCTCAGATGTGGTCGATGCCTTATCTGTGGCGGTGCAAGGTAAGGAAGTGGGCGCCCTGTATGTGAGCGAAGAAGCCAAAATGCTGCCTATTCGCGTTTCGCTTCCCTATGCCGAGCGTGATCAGGCGCATTTATTGGCCTTGCAGGTGAAAGGGCAAAGACAAATTAGCCAGACCAGTAACGATCTTGGCCTGGTCAGTGCGCCGCAACCCCTGGTCCCTCTATCCGAGGTGGGCGAGTTCCATCTTGAACCGCGCCCACAGGCCATTATGCGCAAGGATTTAAATCGGGTGATTTATGTCACCGCCGAGCTCAATGGGCGTACCCCGGCGGAAGTGATCGCCGATATCAGTGCCGACCGCGACGCTGAAGATGTGGAGATAGTTTCTTGGCAGCAACGTAGTTTCTTTAACCCAGGCGGCAGTGCAGCCTGGCAGTTGCCCCCGGGCGTTGATGTCTCCTTTAGCGGGGAAGGCGAGTGGCGCATCACCATAGATGTATTCCGTGATATGGGCATCGCCTTTGCCTTTGCTCTGGCCGCCATTTTGGTGCTGCTGCGTGTGCAAACCCGCTCCATGAGCTTATCCCTGATCATCATGTCGGCCATCCCTTTGACTGTGATCGGCATTATGCCCGGCTTCTGGCTGCTTAATCAGTTTGGTGAGCGCCAGGTGGCCGGTGCCCCTGAGCCGGTGTTATTTACCGCCACGGCCATGATAGGAATGATAGCCCTGGCAGGGATTGTGGTGCGTAACTCGCTCATTTTGGTTGAGTTTATTAACCAGGCGCGGGCCCAGGGCATGGCTATTAAGGAGGCCTTGGTGACCGCCGGTCGGGTGCGTATGCGCCCTGTGTTATTGACCGCGGGCACTACCTTGCTGGGCAATATAGTGATTGTTTTCGACCCCGTGTTTAGCGGTCTCGCCATTGCCATAATTTTTGGCATTATTGCCTCAACTTTATTCACCCTCTTGGTGGTGCCGCTAGTGTACTACCTGGTTTTTGCTGAAAAGGAGCACACCCATGCAGCCTAAGTTAGTGATTGTCCTTGTAGTTGGCTTCTTAGTCGCTGCCATTGTTTGGTTTTCCGGGGTGCTGGATCAGCATCTGGCGCCGGGCACCAAACAGGCGCCTGCGCCCTATAGCGGGCAAACCCAGCGCGTTGGCAGCGAGCCAGTGGTCGCTTATGAGGCGGTGCCCGGGCAGGTGATTGCCCAGCAAAATACCAAGGTAGCGGCACGGGTGATGGCGCAAATTGAGCAAATTACCGTGCGTGCCGGCGATAGGGTGGAGCAGGGCCAGGTGTTGATCCGCCTCGACGAGCAGGAACTAACCACTCAGTTGCAGCAGGCCAAGGCTCAGGTGCAGGCACTGCAGGCTTCCTTTACCCAGGCGCAAAAGCAGCTTAAGCGCGCTAAGGAGCTGTTTGTTCAGGGGTTAATTTCGCAAAGCGATATAGATGCGGCCACCGCTAATCATGATAATTTATCCGCCAGTTTGCAGCAGGCGCAGCAACGCCAGCAACAGGCACAAATTGCCCTGGGTTATGCCACCATTACCGCGCCCATTTCCGGGCGTGTGGTAGAGCGTTTTGCCGAGCCGGGCGACACAGCCACGCCGGGTCGCGACTTGTTGGCCATCTATAATCCGCAGCAGTTACAGCTGGAATTTGCGGTGCGTGAACGTCAGGCGGTAAACCTGAAATTGGGCGATATGCGCCAGGTGGAGATCCCAGCCTTGGGTGTTAGTCAGGCTAGTGAGCTAGTGGAAATCGTGCCTGCCGCCGACAGCGCCTCGCGCTCGCTGCTGGTGCGTTTGGCTGCACCTCAAAACGCCCAGTTGCTACCCGGTCTCTACGCTCAATTGCAGCTGCCTTTGCCTCAGCATGAAGCTGTGATGATCTCGCCGCAGTATGTGTACAGCTATGGCCAGCTCGATATGGTCTTAGTGGTAGAGCGCCAGCAGCTGGTGCGTCGTTATGTGCGTCTTGGCCGTGTTATTGGCGACCAGGTTGAGGTATTGAGCGGTCTGCGCCCTGGCGATGAAATCGCTATCGATGCTAAACCGTCAAGATTATAGCCCGCCTTATTGATCTGCCCGGATTGCCGCGCTCGGCAATCTTGGGTATCCCTATTCATAAATATTTACATTATTAATATTTGCCTTACCTTTGTACCCAATCAGCCCTGTGATATAAGAGTAACTTTATAATAATAAAGCTAAATTAAGGACAAGCAGGTGCTAACAATTCAAGGTCTTACCAAAACCTACAGTAATGGCGTACAGGCTTTAAAGGGAGTGAATTTAGAGATCCCTAAGGGCATGTTCGGTCTTTTGGGCCCCAATGGTGCCGGTAAATCATCATTAATGCGCACCATAGCGACACTGCAAAGCGCCGACAGTGGCAGCATTACCTTCGATGGTCTTGATGTGCTTAACCAGCCCCAGGAAATTCGTCGCCGTTTAGGTTATTTGCCCCAGGACTTTGGTGTGTACCCACGTATTAGCGCCTACGAGCTGCTTGACCATCTGGCCATTCTTAAGGGTTTAGATCAGGCTAAAGAGCGTAAAGAAGTAGTGGAAGGCCTGTTAGCCCATACCAACTTGTATCAGCATAAGTCCAAGTCGGTAAGCGGCTTTTCCGGCGGTATGCGCCAGCGCTTTGGTATTGCCCAGGCATTGCTTGGCGACCCGGACCTGTTGATTGTTGATGAACCCACCGCCGGCCTCGACCCGGAGGAGCGTAACCGCTTCCATAACCTCTTGGTGAGCCTTGGCGAGCAAAAGGTGGTTATTCTTTCTACCCATATTGTTGATGATGTCAGTGAGCTGTGCCCGAATATGGCGGTGCTGGCCGGTGGCGAAATTCTTCTTAAGGGTAACCCTATTGACCTGACGCAGCAGCTTAACGGCCGTATCTGGCGCAAAGAAGTGGTTACCCAGCAAGAAGCACAAGAGCTGGAGCAAAACCTGCCGGTTATTTCCAAACGTTTGTTTGCCGGTAACACCATACTGCATGTGTTTGCCGAGCAGGCGCCAGAAGGCTTTGAGACCGTGGCCAGCAACCTGGAAGACGTGTACTTCTCGACCTTGCATCAGCAACGCCTGACAGCATCGGCCTAAGGAGGGGTTATGTTGTTAAAAATGCTCACCTTTGAGCTGCGCTATTTTGTGCGCCAGCCGTCATTTTATGTGTCCAGCCTGTTGTTCTTTTTGCTGGCGTTTCTTGCCACCGTTTCCGATAACGTGCAAATAGGCGGCAGCAATGTAAACGCTAACAGCCCTTATACCATCTTGATGATGATGGTGGTGATGTTGATCTTCGCCCTGTTTGCCGTGGTGAATTTTGTCGCCTCCTCGACCATACGCAACGACAGCGAACATATGGCCGAGCTGGTGTACAGCAAGCCTATAGCTCAGCACAGTTATCATCTCGGCCGCTTCCTTGGTGCCTTTTGCGTCACCTTGCTGGTCTTTGCCTTTGTGCCTTTGGGTGTTTTTCTCGGTACCTGGTTCGGCTCGTTAGTGGGCTGGTTAGACCCTGAGCTACTGGCCCCCAACAAGCTGCAATATTACCTTCAGCCCTTTGTGATCTTGGCGGTGCCAACCCTTTTTGTGATGGCGGTAAGCTGCCATGTGGCGGCACTGCGTTTTCGTACCATGATGGCCGTGTATATCGCCGCCGTGGTGCTCTTTATTGGTTATAACACTGTGTCGGTGTTTTTCGAGCAGCCGGAATTCCGCTTATGGGCGGCACTGTTCGACCCATTCGGTTTTGGCGCCTTTATGGATGCCACCCGCTACTGGACTGTGGCGGAGAAGGACACGCAAACCTTGGCCTTAGAGGGCAATGTTCTTTATAACCGCCTGATTTGGTTGACTGTTGCTGTGGTGCTCTTTGTCACCATGGGCCTCAAAGGCGGCTATCAAAGCGGTGGTAAGGATAAAAAGCCGCAGCAGGCTTCTGCTTCCATGCTTAAACGCGCGCAACAGGCGCTTAGTAATAAGATTGCCGTGCGCCCAGCGCAGATCAGCACTAAAAGTCAGTTTTTACTGCGCACCCGCTTTGAGATAGTGCAGGTGGTCTTTAGCGCGCCCTTTATGATACTCGCGGCGCTGACCCTGTTTATGCTTATTTCACCCTTGTTGGTGCCGGGCCAATGGTATGGCACCTCAAATTGGCCGCTGACTCAGGCGATGATCCCGCTTATTAAAGGGGTGATGGGCATGTTTATGATCATCATCCTGGTGTATTACAGCGCCGAGGTGGTGTGGCGTGAGCGCAATTCTAACTTCGGTGACATTATCGACTCTTACCCTACCCATAACCTGGTGTTCTGGGCGTCAAAGCTGTTGGCCATCACCACGGTATTGGTGCTGCTCTACGGTGCCGGTATGCTCTTTACCATCACCTATCAGTTGGTGAAGGGGCAGTTTAATATCGAACTGGGCCAGTATTTGTTCCGCCTTGGTTACCTGACCATGGTGCCCCTGGTGATGACCACCATATTGGCGTTTTTCTTCCAGGTGATCAGCCCGAATAAATACGTGGGTATGCTGCTGTTTATTATTTACTACGCCGTAAACATGGTGCTTAGTAATTACGGCTTTAGCCATAATATGTATCGCTTTGCCTCTTCGCCGGCGGCACCTTACTCGGATTTGAACACCTATGGTCACTTCTTAACCGGGGTGCACTGGTACAACTTATACTGGTTGGGCTTAACTCTGGTCTTAGCGGCTCTGGGCTATGGCCTGTGGCACCGTGGTCCACAGCAGACGCTGCTTTCGCGTCTGCGCCTGTTGGGTTATCACTTAGGGAGCAAGGGCAAGCTGGTAGTGACCTGTGGTCTGGTGATCTTTGTTGCCAGCGGCAGTTGGATATATCACAACACCCGAGTATTGAACGATTACCACACCCAGGATCAGAGCGAAGACCTGCGCACCCAGTACGAGCAACAACTGGTGCAACATAAGGATGATCCTATTCCGGTTATTACCAAGGTGGATGTGACCGCGGATATTTACCCGCACGAGCGCCGCATGGTAGCCAAGGCCGAGCTGGAGTTTACCAATACCAGTGAGCAGCCAATCAAGCGTTTCCTGGTAAGCAAGCCAAGATTTAGCTCCCAGTGGCAGCTTAGCCTTGAAGGCGGGCAGCTAGCGGAAGAACTTAGCGAGTTTAAATCCTGGTGGTATGAATTTGATACTCCGTTACAGCCGGGTGAAACGCGCACGGGTGAAATGTCTGTGGTGCGCGAACATCAGGGCTTTAAGAACAGTGGCTTTGATACCCAGCTGGTAGAAAACGGCACCTTTATCAACAACTATGAACTCTTCCCGGTATTTGGTTACCGTGGTGACTATGAGCTGCAAGACCGCAATGAACGTCGCAAGCGCGGCCTGCCGGAGCTGGAGCGCGCCCATGATCTTGAAGACAGCCGCTACTACCAGCAAAGTTTCTTCGGTCAGGGTGTGGGCTTTATCGACTTTAGTGCCACCATCAGCACGAGTCTGGATCAATTCGCCATCGCGCCCGGTTACCTGCAACATGAAGAGATAGACCAGGAGCGTGGACGCCGTACCTTCCGTTATGAGATGGATGCGCCCATGGTGCACTTCTATAACATTATGTCGGCCCAGCTAGAGGTGAAGAAGGAGCAGTATAAGGGCATAGATATCGAGGTGTACTATCACCGCGACCATGCCTGGAATATAGATACCATGATCCAGTCTACCAAGGACTCTATCGACTACTTTACTCAGGCCTTTGGCCCGTACCAGCATAAGCAGTTACGTATTTTGGAGTTCCCCGGCTATCGCTCGTTTGCGCAAAGCTTTGCCAATACCGTGCCTTATTCGGAAGACATAGGCTTTATTACCGATCTGCGCGACCCGGATGATATAGATGCACCTTATTATGTGACCGCTCATGAAGTGGCGCACCAGTGGTGGGGTCATCAGGTGGGGGCGGCGAATGTACAAGGTTCGGCGGTAATTTCCGAAACCCTGTCGCAATACAGCGCTATTCAGGTGTTGCGCGAAAAGTATGGTGAGCAGAAGCTGCGTAAGTTCTTAAAGTATGAGCTGGATCACTACCTGCAAGGACGAACCCGTGAAACCCATGAAGAGATGCCACTGTATCGCTCGGAGAACCAGCAATACCTGCACTACCAAAAGGGTTCTGTGGTGATGATGGCCATCGCCGATCGCATTGGCGTAGAGCGCACCAATGAGGCGCTAAAGGCATTTTTACAGGCCTTTAAGTATAAAGACGACCCTTATCCAACTACCTTGGACTTGTTATCTTACCTCAAAGCGGATGCCGACGAGCAGGAGCAAGCCTTTATCGACGACCAGTTTAAGCGCATTACCCTGTTTGAGCTGGGCGTAGACAAGGTGGAAGTGGCCGAGCAGGCCGATGCCGAGGGCAAGTTTAAGGTCACGTTAACGGTAACGGCTAAAAAGGCATTTGCCGATGGCAAGGGCAATGAAACCGAGCAGCCGATGGCGCAGCTGGTGGATATTGGCTTGTTTAGCGAGGATCCTGAGAAGCTCAGCGCTGAAGACGCGGTCATCTATCTGCAAAAACATCAGCTTAGCAGTGGTGAAAATACTCTGGAGCTGTATGTGGACAAGAAGCCGAGCTATGCCGGCGTTGATCCGCTGGTGAAGCTGGTCGACAGAGACAGCGCCAATAACATCAAGAAACTCTAATGCTGTTTATCACCGCCGGGCTCCTCGGTGGTGATATGCACAGACATCAACATTGGGTTGTGATCCGAACTGGTGCGCTCCAGCGTTTGCGACGAGGTGAGGGTCACGCCTCTTATCCATATTTGATCTAGGGGTAAATCAAACACCCGGGTACGATGATCCGGTGTAAAACTGACCCTTGTCATATCTAGTTCACTCAGCAGCCCTTGCACCAGTTGCCAGCGTGCGCGACTCCAACTGTTAAAGTCTCCGGCAAAGATCACCGGCCCGGAATGAAGCTTGATTAAGCCCGTTAACCGTTCCAGTTGTTGCCTATAGTCGCTGATGCCAAGAGTAAAGTTAATGCCGTGCATATTCACCAGCAATAAGGAGTCACCATTAGTCAAAGGGTAGCGACTGATACTTGAAGCCTTAGGGGTACGGAGCCAGGGTTCCCGTTGATAAAAACGACAATAAAGCTGGGGCGACCAGTCGCTTAGCAAGGCCAGCCCGGTTTGCTGGTTGAGGCCTTTGTAGCCTGGCGAAAAGCGGGTGTGTGGCTTGAGCTGGAGCAGCGCCTCTTCCGTGATGGCTTCTTGCAGCAGCATAATATGACTTTGCTCTGACAGGGCGTGTAGATCTGCTAGTAATTCAGGCTTGGCCGCCTTATAAATATTCCAGCTGAGCAGTCTGAGTTCTGATACCGGCAAGGGCATGCTTTGTGGCTCACTGGGCTGGGCTAATAGCGCAGCACAGGACTGGGGGGAGTCGGCACTAAAGGGAGACGCAGGCAAAGGCTCCGGCAGCACGGCCTGTTGCCACTGAATAAAGAGTAAATAAAGCAGAAAATAGAAACTCGGCACAGGCAGCCTTAGTAAACTTACTGATCGGCAAGATTATAGTGGCAAAAATGACTTTGGATGCCAAACAGAAAAGATAAAGGGCTTCATACCAATTCACTTAAATAGCTAATCATTCTAGCGGGCTAAATATCGTGCTCACTGCGTTGGAATTTTATTATGGAGAATAACTACATAAGAAAAATTCCGCCTTGTTATCACATCATTTATCCAGCGCTATCTCTAATCACATACTTAACAGAATTGGTATTACGGCCCCGGTTTGCAGCAACAATAAATGGGTATGACTTTAAGCTTACAGCTCAAAGTCTAAGCTGTATGAAACATACGCTTTTAAATCATCATCCGCGTCCAGGTCGGTTTGCAGCAGGCCAAAGGTAAAGCCCGACTTGCTGACGCTGACGCCATAATCTATGTAACTGGTGTCTTCACCGTACCACTCCTCCACGGTATCGCCGCTGGAATGGCCGAAGTGAAGCGCCAGTTCGGTATCTTTTAAAATGGTAAAGCTGGCGTTGAGCTCAAGGTAGAGCATGTCTTCTTCGTCGGTGGCATCATTTTCGGCATTGACTAGGTAACTGGCACCGGCGCTAAGCCATTGCCAGCTCACCGAGCCATAGATCTCACCAAAACCAATATCCCCCTCGGCATCCGGATAGGCGTAATAGATATAGCCGACATCGTAGCCTATGTCATCGATTGAGCCGGCGAAGCCCGCGTACAAGTCCATCTCATAGCTGGTGCTGGCGGCATCACCGAAATCGATATTAGACAGCCAGGTGCCAGCATAAAAGCCGGTGTCTGAGGCATAGTCTATGCCACCGGATACCGCCGCCCCATCGTCCGACTGGGTAATACCGCGCCAATAATAGTTAGAGCTGGCGGCAACATTGGCGGTAACTTCCGCCTGACTGGCCAGCGGGGTGAGGGACAGTGCCAACAAAGCCAGCACCGGCACGTATTTCTTTTTGTTCATTTTCTCATTCCTGTAGTAACCCTGTGTTGAATACTTAGTTGGCAAGGCTTGTGCCAATAGCGGAATGTTTTTTAAAAATTGCTGTTTTTCAGGTGTTTGTTGGTGTTTTGGGTTGTGTTGGCTGGTGGGCGGGGGAGTGCGGATGCACTCAGGTGGTGCATATTTTATGCTTTTGCACATGTTTTAAGCATGGGTTTTGAATTAAGAACTGTCGCGGAGGGTGAGCGCGTTAAGAAAATAGTCCGGTGGACTATTTTTAGCAAGCGAACGCCTTGAGCCAGTGAAAGGCCGGGGACGGCAGTCAGAGGTATGCTTCACCACTGTGCTAATAATTCATCCCTGAAGCTGTTTTCCTGTCGGCATCCATGCCTCGCTGTCTTAGCCACGCTTCGCAGCAAAAGCCGAGATCGAAAGCGCGAATTTTAACGGGATTTAGCTGATACATCTGCGTTTCAATTTAGGCTAACGCAAACTGTAAGTCCGATTAGAGCGAATAGCTGATGCTCACCCTTCCACCGAAATCACTGTGTATACATCCATAATCGTTGAGTTTCTCCCATAGTCAGGAAAACGACCTAGAGGGTCGATATTAAATTGTTATAACGCAGTATCAACTTCTTGCTCATAACGGTTAGCTGAACTATTATTTGTACGTTATTTTGTACTATTTGGAGTTCAATATGAGTCGCATTCATTTCGATCAAGATATTCAGCCGTTGTCTGAGTTTCGCGCAGGTGTAGCTTCTTACATCAAACAAATCAATGAGACTCGTCGTCCATTGGTAATTACGCAACGTGGTAGAGGTGTTGCTGTTGTTCTTGATGTTGCGGAGTACGAAGCAATGCAAGAGAAAATTGAATTATTGGAAGAAATGCGCACAGCGGAAGCTCAATTAGCTTCAGCTCTTGGCGTTTCTAATGAAGATGCGCGTGCCCAAGTTTTGGGGCGCATTAAAAAATGAAAGTAGTTTGGTCGCCTCTAGCACTTCAAAAGTTAGGCGACGCAGCCGAGTTCATTTCTTTGGATAATTCGTCGGCAGCGGAAAAGTGGGTAAACGAAGTTTTCGATAAAACGGAGTTACTTGGAAGCATGCCTGAAATGGGGCGCTTTGTTCCTGAATTGCCTCATACTAACTACCGTGAAATCATCTTCGGTCACTATCGTATAATCTACAGTCTAAGCCATGAAATCCGAGTTTTAACGGTTCGTAATTGTCGTCAAATATTGTCGGAAGATGATGTGTAAAACTGCGTTATAACAAGGCGTTCAAGAGGGATAGTCAACGTTTGGCGACTTTGGTTCAAATCTTGGTATCGGTGTTTTCGGGGGTAAATTGAAGTTTGGTGGTAGTGCGTTGCCGCCCATTAACGTGGCGTTAGGAAAAACAAAGGGTAAGTAGATGGATCAAATAAAAAATCGAGTAACCGCGGTCATTTTAGGTGTTGCGTTGGCTTATGCATCAATTGCTATTGCAGGCATTGGTGCGGCGGTAGCAATACCAGCTGATATTCTAAAACCTGTAGCTCAAGTATCAGGTTTGCTAGCATTCACTCTAGTCGACTTATTCACAATCGCAGTGCCGCTGGCGGCAGCATTTTTAACAGTGGCCTTCGCCAGTAAGCTGGTAATCAGCAAGCCAGATTTCACTTTTTATGCGTTGTTGCTCGCGCCTTTAGTACTCTTGCAGCTGTATTTTGTTGCGCAATCACAACCTCAAATGTTCAATAACATCGTTACAACGCTGCCACGTTATCTGCTGTTGGCCGTGTGCTTTTACTTTTTGGTTCGCAGCAGTAAGCGGGCAAATGCCTAACAAGCGCAGTCACAATCGGCCACTGTGAGGTCTGTGCTGCGAGCGTTCATCGTCCGCTAATGGCACTTAGCATCTTATCGGAAACCTCAAAACTCACAGGCATCGATCTTCCCGTTTTGATTCGCGCTGGAGAAATCAGCTTTGTTGTGGAGTGTGCTTGAGAAAGCGAGATAGGGATATCGAGCTAGGTTTACCGAGGTAGGACATCTCGTTAAACCGTGTTGAAAGCTAAGCGGAACGTTTAACAAAACCCTGAGTTCGTAAGCATAAGCGAATCACGGGCGCCCTAGGAGTCGTTAGAGGAAATGGGCGCGCATTTCCTCTGACTTGAAGTCGCCAACGCGACAATAACTACCTGTTACCCAAAAATAGCCCGCATCAAGCTAATGGTATCCGCAACACTGCGGCCTTTTTCCACTTCACTGATAATCGAATCGCGCTTAGCGCGAATATGCTCGGGAATGCCTTCTTCGGCCAGGGCGCGGTCAACTAGCATGGCCGCCGACTCTTTGGTGCGCTTTCTCGCTGTGCTGTTGGTGCTGGCCGGACTCGCTTTGGGCTTGTGTAACAGCTTAAAGTAGTTGGATTGCTCCATGGCGTTTTTATCAAAGTAGTAGAACAGGCACGGCAGCAGGGCCTTAATATCGACCAGGCGTTGTTCCTGCTCGCTATCCCCTTGCGCCATAGCGAACCAGGGCTGGCGCGCTAGGGTGCAAACTATATCTTGCCAGTAACGTTCAAAATCGCGGTTATTCAGCTTGGCAATATTTAATGCCGCGCACAAGGCATCGCTTTTGGCATTGGTAATGGGCGTGAACACATCGGGACGGCGCATCGCCAATAAGCGAGTAGCCGGGGCCAGGGTCGGCTTATCATCACTGCCGGTAAATAGTTGCAGGTACGCAAGCACAAAGGCTTGGTAGTGCTCTAGGTTCACCTCGTCGGTGAGGGGGATATGTGCCAATGCCGCCTCGACCGCCTGCGGTTGGTCATCAAGAATTTGCGCAAAGGCCTTGTTGTTTTTAATGCCGGCAAAGAACTCCACATCGAAGCGGTACACAGCTGGGTCGTGAGCGGCGGTGTGCTTGCCGATAAAGGCCAGGCGGTCTTCCTTGCTCATTTCCTGCAACGGCGTGCTTTTAATGCTGGCAATATGCTCGGCTAAACTTAGGTGCTCATCCAACAGTACGCGTTCTTTATTTTGTTCAAGGTAGGCGCAGATCACCGGCCAAGGGGCAATACGTAGGGTTTTTAGCTGTAAAAAGCTAATCGCGTCTTTAAGCTGGGTTTGTAGCTTTTTCACCGTGGGTAGCTGCGTTGGTTCAAGCAAGTCAAAGTTCAGGCGCTCGGTGGTCACATCAAGCAATTCATAGGCCCAGCCGAGGAAGTCTTCAGGGTGGTGCTCAACTTTGACCGCCATCAGGTTAAGGCTGATGTCCGCCGCCTGTTTGAGGATATTCTGATAAATCTGACTTTCTTGTTCCGCTAACGCCATTTTTGATGGCGAGATAAGCAACTTCTTCATGCTAGGTACTAGGCTCCGCTTGATATTTTACAGTCCCGCTCGTGTCTGTTGACCCTGCGGGGCTGTGCATCATACTGAGATTGAGTTTTGTTGCAATATTGACATTTGTGTAATTAACGCCCAGCACTTCGGTGCTTGGCAGTAGGGGAGTAGCAAACGGCGATTTCCTTAGAGATTAGTGCTCCAGTTATCATCATATATTCATTCATCTCGACTACAATTACACTTTTATAGCCAATAGGTTATGCTACTAGTGTTGTCTCAAAAGGAACGAGGTTAAGCATGAAAACCCTTGCCAAGGTATTAGGTATTATTATTGTCGTGATCATCGGCTTGTTGATCGCGATTCCATTTTTTATCCCCGTAGATGCCATATTTACTAAGGTGTCTGAGCAGGTGGAGAAAACCACCGGCCGAACTTTGACCATAGCCGGCGATAAAAACTTAGCGATTTTCCCGTCGTTACGCCTGGAGCTTAATGATGTCAGCTTTAGCAATATGGCCGACGGCTCGCGCGCCAATATGGCGACTATGAAGCAGTTGGATATTCATATTCCCTGGACATCGCTGTTCTCCGGCGAGGTGAAGCTGGGGAAGTTTGTTATTCGCGAACCGGATGTGTTGTTGGAAACCAACGCGCAAGGCAAGGGCAACTGGCAGTTGTTTGATAAGGTAGCCGAGCAGCAAGCTGAGCAAACCAAGTCTGGACAGGTCAGTCTTCCTGAAAACTTCGATATCGAACTTGGTGAAGTTGCCATCTATGGCGGTCAATTTACCTACCTTGACGGCCAAACCGGTGCCAAGCAGCAAATTTCCGACCTGGAACTGGCAGTGTTATTGCAATCACTGCGTAAACCACTGGAGCTAAAAGGTGGCATTACCTATATGGCGCAGCGCTTTAACCTGGATGTGGTGGTCGATAACCCTATTAAAGCCATTGAAGGACGCCCGTTTGCGGTAACTAAAACAGTCGAGTCGGATCTGGTTAATGTTGAATTTAAGGGGCAAATCGCCGATCAAGGCCAAAATATTAGCGGTACTTTGCATCTTGAGGGTGACTCGGTAAAAGACATCGCCAAGTGGCAGGGTGTTGAGCTTAATGCCAAGGATATCGCCTTTAATGCCTTTAGTGTTGATGGCAGTATGCAAATGCAGGGTCAGTCGTTCACCATTAATAAGCTAGTGGCCAAGTTGGATGAGCTTGCCATCGAAGGTATGAGTACCATCAACCTGGGTGAGCGTTTGGCGGTTAATGCCAATGTTGACCTCGGCATGCTGGACCTAAACCCGTATCTACCTGAACCAACTGAAGCAGTAGAAGCGCCAGCCGAAAAGCCCGCTGAGGATGCCAAGGCCGAGCCAATCGTCTGGGATGATACCAAGATGGAACTGTCGGCACTCAATAGCCTGGATGCTAACGTGGTTGTGCGCTCAAGTGGCTTAAAGGCACGTGACATTACCCTGGGTGAGAACCAGTTCACCTTAAAACTGCAAAATGCCGTGGCGAATTTAAGCATGGATAAGTTTGTGGCTTACGAAGGTCAGGGTAAAGGGACTGTGATGCTTAACGCCAAACAGGCACCGTATCAGATCAATACCAATTTCAGTCTGGCAGGTATCAATGCCGAACCGCTACTAACCGATGCCGCCAAGTTCGATAAGCTGATGGGCAAGGGCTCTATTGACTGGCAGCTAAACACACGTGGCCAAAGCCAAAAAGACTTTGTGAATGCCTTAGCCGGTAAACTGAGCTTTAACTTTGCCGACGGTGCGGTGAAAGGTGCTAACGTGGCCGAGCTGGTGCGTAAGGCCAAGGAATTGATCCAGGGTAACACTGCGGCACTGGCCGATGGTTTAAATACAGATTATGACGAGTCGCAAAAAACAGACTTTACCGCGCTCACGGGCAGCATGACCTTTACCAATGGCGTGGGCACTAACTCGGACTTGTCTTTACAGAGCCCGCTTATCCGTATTACTGGTGAGGGTGAGGTGAGCTTGCCTGCGACCGAAGTGAACTATCGTTTAGTGACCGGTATCGTTGATTCCATCGAAGGCCAGGGTACTACGGACGAGAGCACAGGTTTTAAAATTCCGATGCGCATTAAAGGTCCATTCCATGATGTGGGCATTAAGCTTGACGTAGCCGATGCAGCCAAGGAAAAAGCCAAGGAAAAAGTTAAAGACAAGGTAAAAGATAAGCTCAAGGGCTTGTTTGGTGGTTAATTGACCCCATATAGAAATTTAGCAACAGGGCGCTTTATGCGCCCTGTTTGTTTTGTAACCAATTGAACCTTGGCGCAATTCAATGACAAGTAGGGGAAAACACCCCGCTTAAAGACATTTATCACACGCGAATATGCGTGTAGATACAGCCCCTTGGTCGGGAAATTAATTAAAAATTAGCCTACCTTTTGCGCGCCATTACTGATACAATTGCCCGCCCTCAGCAGTCAAGCAGCCTAAAAGTTGCCTGATTATTGAGCGAGTGAAATATTTAATGCCTTAATTTTTAAAGAAATTTAGGCTGTTTGTAACTACACCGGAGCATCTAAAATGATCCAAATGCAAACTCAGCTGGACGTTGCTGATAACAGCGGCGCTCGCAAAGTGCAGTGTATTAAAGTCCTTGGCGGTTCACACCGTCGTTACGCATCTGTTGGTGACATCATCAAAGTTGCTGTGAAGGAAGCAATTCCACGCGGCAAAGTTAAAAAAGGTGATGTTAAAAACGCAGTAGTTGTGCGTACCAAAAAAGGCGTTCGTCGTCCAGACGGTTCTTTGATCCGTTTCGATAGCAATGCTGCAGTTATCCTTAACGATAACCTACAGCCAATCGGAACTCGTATCTTCGGCCCTGTGACTCGTGAACTTCGTACTGAAAAGTTCATGAAGATCGTTTCACTAGCACCAGAAGTACTATAAGGAGTCGATCATGGCAGCAAAAATCCGTCGTGATGACGAAGTAATCGTACTAGCCGGTAAAGACAAAGGTAAGCGCGGTAAAGTGCTTTCAGTTGTAACTGAAACTGGTCGAGTATTTGTTGAAGGCGTAAACCTTATCAAGAAGCACCAAAAGCCTGTTCCTCAGTTGAACCAAGCTGGCGGTATTGTTGAGAAAGAAGCGTCTATCGACGTATCAAACGTTGCGATCTACAACTCGGAAACGGGTAAAGCAGATCGTGTGGGTTTCAAGTTTGAAGATGGCAAGAAAGTGCGTATCTTCAAATCTACTGGTAAAACTATCTAATAGTTGGAGTAGAAGATGGCGAAACTGCATGAAGTATACAAAGACAAAGTAGTAGCAGAACTTCAACAGAAGTTTGGTTACAGCTCTGTCATGCAAGTCCCTCAGATCGAAAAGATCACATTAAACATGGGTGTGGGCGAAGCCCTAGCTGACAAGAAAATTCTAGAAAACGCTGTTGCGGACCTAGAAGCAATCTCTGGTCAGAAGCCTCTAATCACTAAAGCTCGCAAGTCAGTTGCAGGCTTTAAGATTCGTGAAGGTTACCCAATTGGTTGTAAAGTAACCCTACGTGGCGAGCGTATGTGGGACTTTTTTGAGCGTTTGGTTTCAATCGCTATCCCGCGTATTCGCGATTTCCGTGGTGTAAGCGCTAAGTCTTTTGACGGTCGCGGTAACTACAGCATGGGCGTACGTGAGCAAATCATCTTCCCAGAAATTGATTATGATAAAGTAGATCGCGTTCGTGGTCTTGATATCACTATCACTACTTCTGCGAAAACGAATGATGAAGGCCGTGCGTTGTTAGAAGCGTTTAACTTCCCATTCAAGAAATAAGGGTAGGGTTATGGCAAAGAATTCAATGAAAGCGCGCGAAGCAAAGCGCACTAAGTTAGTAGCACAGTACGCTGAAAAGCGTGCAGCACTTAAAGCTATCATCAGCGATGTTAACACATCAGATGAAGAGCGTTGGGACGCGGTTCTGAAGCTTCAGACTCTTCCGCGTGATTCTAGCCCTGCACGTCAACGTAATCGTTGTAACATCACGGGCCGCCCACATGGTTACCTTCGCAAGTTCGGCCTTAGCCGTATCAAATTACGCGAAGCTGCTATGCGCGGTGAAGTTCCTGGCCTTAAAAAGGCTAGTTGGTAATAGAATCACGGGAGTAAGACTATGAGCTTGCAAGATCCTATTGCGGATTTGTTCACACGTATCCGTAACGGCCAGACTGCGAAGAAGGTTTCTGTTTCAATGCCATCTTCAAAGCTGAAAGTAGCAGTTGCTAAAGTGCTAACTGACGAAGGTTATGTATCTGGTTACTCTGTAACTGAAGGTGCTAAGCCTGAGCTTGCTATCGAACTTAAGTACTTCGAAGGCAAAGCTGTAATCGAAAACATCCAGCGTGTTAGCCGCCCTGGTCTACGCATCTATAAGAAGCGTGACGAATTACCTAAGGTAATGGGTGGTCTAGGTATCGCTATCGTATCAACTTCTAAAGGCCTAATGACTGACCGTGCCGCACGTAGTGCTGGCGTTGGCGGTGAAATCATTGGCTTTGTAGCGTAATCGGAGGGGACTATGTCGCGTATAGCAAAGGCACCTATTAATGTTCCTGCCGGTGTAGAAGTAACGCTAAAAGGCCAGGATATCACAGTTAAAGGTAAGAACGGCGAACTTAGCCGTACGATCCACGAGGCTGTTGAAGTTTCATTCGAAGACAATGTAATCAAAACGAACCCAGTTGAAGGCGTTGCTAACGCTTGGGCTCAAGCTGGTACTGCTCGTGCACTTATCAACAACATGGTTGTTGGTGTGAACGACGGTTACGAGATCAAACTACAGCTTGTAGGTGTTGGTTACCGTGCTGCGGTGAAGGGTAACACACTAGATCTAACTCTAGGTTTCTCACACCCAGTAAACTTCGAGATCCCAGCGGGCATCACTATTGAAGCTCCAAGTCAAACTGAGATCGTTGTTAAGGGCGCAGACAAGCAGCAAGTTGGTCAAACTGCTGCGAACATTCGTTCATACCGTGAGCCAGAGCCTTATAAAGGTAAAGGTGTACGTTATGCACACGAACACGTGCGTCGTAAAGAGGCTAAGAAGAAGTAAGGTAAGACGATGGATAAGAAAACAGCTCGTCTACGTCGTGCTAAGCGCACCCGTAGAAATTTTATTGAACAAGGCAAAACACGTCTTGTTATCCACCGCACGCCACGTCACATTTACGCTCAGGTAATTAGCCCTGAGGGTACTGTACTGGCTGCTGCTTCTACTGTTGAAAAAGCAATTGCTGAAACAGTTAAAGGCACTGGCAACATCGAAGCTGCGCAAGCAGTGGGTAAAGCAGTTGCTGAACGTGTGGCTGAAAAAGGCGTTAGCGCAAGCATCGCTTTTGACCGCAGTGGCTTTAAATATCACGGCCGTGTGAAGGCGCTTGCTGATGCAGCGCGTGAAGCCGGTTTGCAATTCTAGGAGTAGACAATGGCTAACGTAGAAGCAAAGCAACAACAGCCTGATTTGGCTGAAAAGCTAATCGCGGTAAACCGTGTGTCTAAAGTGGTTAAAGGTGGTCGTATCTTTAGCTTCACTGCACTAACAGTAGTTGGTGATGGCGCAGGTAAAGTAGGTTTTGGTTATGGTAAAGCACGTGAAGTTCCTGCCGCTATTCAAAAAGCAATGGAAAAAGCACGTCGCAACATGATCAACGTAGACCTTAAAGGTAATACACTTCAGCACCCTATCAAGGGTCGTCACGCTGGTTCTAAAGTGTACATGCAGCCTGCACTTGAAGGTACAGGTGTTATCGCCGGTGGTGCGATGCGTGCAGTACTAGAAGTGGCTGGTGTACAGAACGTATTATCAAAGACTTACGGTTCGACTAACCCGATCAACGTTGTTCGCGCAACAATCGCTGCTCTTGAGAACATGAAATCTCCAGAAGCAATTGCTGCGAAACGTGGTCTTAACGTTGAAGAGATTTTGGGGTAAGACACCATGGCAAACACAGTAAAAGTAACTCAAGTACGTAGCTCTATCGGTCGTTTACCGAAGCATAAAGCTACATTACGTGGCCTTGGTTTACGTCGTATCAACCACACTGTAGAGCTAGAAGATACGCCTTCAGTACGTGGTATGATCAACCAAGTTTCTTACATGGTTAAGGTTGAGGGGTAATTCGATGAACTTGAATACACTTTCTCCTGCTGCGGGTTCTAAAACACCTAAGAAACGTCTTGGTCGTGGTATTGGTTCTGGTCTAGGTAAAACTGGTGGCCGTGGTCACAAAGGTCAGAAATCACGTTCAGGCGGTAAAGTACGCGTTGGTTTTGAAGGCGGTCAAATGCCTATGCAACGTCGTCTACCTAAGTTTGGTTTCACTTCACGTAAGTCGCTTGCGTCTACTGAAGTAAATCTATTCGAAATCGCTAAAGTTGAAGGCGATGTGGTAGATCTAAACGCGTTACAAGCAGCTGGTCTGGTTAAGAAGAACATCCAGTTCGTTAAAGTAGTAAAATCTGGCGAAGTTTCTCGCGCGGTTACCGTTAAAGGTCTTAAAGTGACTCAAGGTGCTCGTGCGGCGATTGAAGCTGCCGGAGGCAAGGTAGAAGAGTAAGGAAGTACTTTATGGCTAAACCAGGTCAAAATATGCAAAGTGCACAAAGTGGGCTTGCGGAGTTGAAGCGTCGTTTACTGTTTGTACTCGGAGCTATCATCATTTACCGTCTAGGTTCATTCGTGCCGATCCCTGGGATTGACGCCGCTGTACTTGCCGAATTCTTCGAGCAACAAAAGGGCACCATTGTTGAGATGTTCAACATGTTCAGTGGTGGTGCGCTTGAGCGTGCTTCAGTGCTTGCACTGGGTATTATGCCGTATATCTCGGCCTCGATTATCATGCAACTATTAACGCATATACATCCTGCGATGATAGAGCTGAAAAAAGAGGGTGAGGCAGGGCGTAAGAAAATTAGCCAGTACACGCGTTATGGTACGCTCGTGCTTGCTACATTCCAATCTATCGGTATTGCCACCGGCTTACCGAACATGATGGAAGGGTTAGTTGTTAACCCTGGCTTTGGTTTCTATTTCACCGCTGTGGTGAGCTTGGTAACCGGCTGTATGTTCCTCATGTGGTTGGGCGAACAAATTACAGAACGTGGTATCGGTAACGGTATCTCAGTACTGATTTTTGTTGGTATCGTAGCTAACCTGCCGTCTGCTATTGGTTCGACAGCCGAAATGGCGCGCCAAGGCGAATTGAATATTTTGGTACTGTTACTGATTGCGGTAATCGTTTTTGCCGTTACTTACTTGGTGGTTTTCTTTGAACGTGGTCAACGTCGTATCGTTGTTAACTACGCGAAGCGCCAACAAGGTCGTCAGGTGTACGCTGCTCAAAGCACACACTTGCCGTTAAAAGTGAATATGGCTGGGGTTATTCCACCAATCTTTGCTAGTAGTATCATTCTGTTTCCTGGTACAATTGCAAGCTGGTTCGGCCAGGGTGAAGGTCCTGTAGCTGACGTGTTACAAGCTATCTCAACAGCGTTGACCCCAGGTCAGCCTCTGTATGCGATGGTATTGGCAGCGGCTATTATCTTTTTCTGCTTTTTCTATACAGCGTTGGTGTTTAACCCGCGTGAAACTGCAGATAACCTGAAAAAATCTGGTGCATTTATTCCAGGTATTCGTCCAGGTGAGCAGACATCGAAATACATTGATAAAGTAATGACACGCCTGACATTGGCAGGTGCCTTGTATATTACCTTTATCTGTCTGGTGCCCGAGTTTATGACCATGGCATGGCAAACGCCATTCTACTTCGGCGGTACATCAATTTTGATTATCGTTGTTGTGATCATGGACTTTATGGCACAAGTACAGACCCATCTGATGTCACATCAGTATGATTCTGTGCTGAAAAAAGCGAACCTTAAAGGCTACGGCCGCTAAGGTCTGTTACGGAGTTGAGTAATGAAAGTACGTGCTTCCGTTAAGAAAATCTGCCGTAACTGCAAAGTAATCAAGCGTGCTGGCGTAGTACGCGTGATCTGCAGTGAGCCTAAGCACAAGCAAAGGCAAGGCTAATTAAACAGTCATGCAGGCTGAGTATCCTACTCGGCCTGTGTTTTTAATATTGGTTTGGTTATCGCTTGAGTATCCTTACGGGCTTTTCAAGAAGATGATTACCAAACTTTAAAATAGGAGATGTGTTAGTGGCCCGTATAGCTGGCATTAACGTTCCTGATCATAAACATGCAGTTATTGGTTTAACTTCAATTTATGGTGTAGGTAAAACTCGCGCTAAGGCGATCTTAGCTGCGACTGGTATCGCCGAGACCACAAAAATCGGTGAACTTTCAGACGAAACACTTGACGTACTTCGTGAAGAAGTTGGCAAGTACACTGTAGAAGGTGATCTTCGTCGTGAAGTTACTTTGAACATCAAGCGTCTTATGGACCTTGGTTGCTTCCGTGGCTTACGTCACCGTCGTTCGCTACCACTACGTGGTCAGCGTACTAAGACTAACGCGCGTACTCGTAAGGGTCCTCGCAAGCCTATCAAGAAATAAGGTGGGGTAAGTTATGGCTAAAGCACCAATTCGTCGTAAGAAGGTAAAAAAGCAAGTTGCTGATGGTATGGCTCACGTTCATGCTTCTTTCAACAACACTATTGTTACTATTACAGACCGTCAAGGTAATGCACTATCATGGGCAACTGCCGGTGGTTCAGGTTTCCGTGGTTCACGTAAATCTACTCCATTCGCTGCTCAGGTAGCTGCAGAGCGTGCAGGTACTGCTGCTCAAGAATACGGTTTAAAGAACCTAGAAGTTTTCATTAAAGGTCCAGGTCCAGGCCGTGAGTCTGCTGTACGTGCATTGAACGCTGCTGGTTTCCGTATCACCAACATCACTGACGTGACGCCAATCCCTCATAATGGTTGTCGTCCACCGAAGAAACGTCGCGTATAACAATAGGTTAGGAGAAAGAACATGGCAAGATATTTGGGCCCTAAGCTCAAGCTAAGTCGTCGTGAAGGTACTGACCTGTTCCTTAAGAGCGGCGTACGAGCTATCGACTCTAAGTGTAAGCTAGAGAACGCACCTGGTCAGCACGGCGCCCGTAAAGGTCGTCTATCTGACTACGGTCTACAGCTACGTGAAAAGCAAAAGGTTCGTCGTATGTACGGCATCCTTGAGAAGCAATTCCGTAACTACTACAAAGAAGCTGCTCGCCTTAAAGGCAACACAGGTGAAAACCTACTTCAGCTTCTAGAGCAACGTCTAGACAATGTTGTATATCGCATGGGTTTTGCAAGCACACGTGCTGAAGCACGTCAGCTAGTAAGCCACAAAGCGATTATGGTTAATGGTCGTGTTGTTAACATTCCTTCTTTCAACGTTTCTCCTGAAGATCAGGTAGAAATCCGTGAGAAGTCTAAGAAACAAGCGCGTATCGTAGCAGCTCTAGAATTGGCTGAGCAACGTGAAAAGCCAACTTGGGTTGAAGTTGACGGTAAGAAAATGGAAGGTACTTTCAAGCGCCTACCTGAGCGTTCTGATCTGTCTGCGGACATTAACGAACAACTAATCGTCGAACTTTACTCGAAGTAAAGTTAAGAGTTAAGAGAGGATAAAATGCAGGGTTCTGTAACCGAATTCCTAAAACCAAGGTTAGTCGATATCGACGCTATCAACCCAACTCGTTCAAAAGTGGTTCTTGAACCGCTCGAGCGTGGTTTTGGTCACACTCTAGGAAACGCACTACGTCGTATTCTGTTGTCATCTATGCCTGGATGTGCAGTTACTGAGGTAGAAATTGATGGCGTTTTACATGAGTACAGCGCGAAAGAAGGCGTACAAGAAGACATCATTGAAATCCTGCTAAACCTGAAAGGGTTGGCGGTAAACATTGAAGGCAAAGATGAAGTTTTTCTGACCCTGACTAAATCTGGTGTAGGCCCTGTGACTGCGGCAGATATTCAGCACGATGGCGACGTAACAATCGCTAACCCTGATCACGTAATTTGTCACCTAACGACAAATAACAGCGAGATCAGCATGCGTATTCGTGTTGAGCGTGGTCGTGGTTATGTACCAGCGTCTAGCCGCGTATCCTCTGAAGACGATGAGCGCCCAATTGGCCGTCTGTTGCTTGATGCATCATTCAGTCCTGTTGAGCGTATTGCGTACTCGGTTGAATCAGCACGTGTTGAACAACGTACTGACTTAGACAAGCTAATCATTGACATGGAAACGAACGGCACCTTAGATCCTGAAGAAGCGATCCGCCGTGCGTCAACTATTCTTGCTGAGCAACTAGAAGCATTCGTAGATTTACGTGATGTTTCTGAGCCAGAAGAGAAAGAAGAGAAGCCAGAATTCGATCCTATTCTGCTTCGTCCAGTTGATGATCTTGAACTAACAGTTCGTTCAGCAAACTGCTTGAAAGCCGAGCAAATTCAATATATCGGTGATTTAGTACAGCGTACCGAAGTTGAGCTTCTTAAGACACCTAACCTAGGTAAGAAGTCTCTAACTGAGATCAAAGACGTGCTTGCATCACGTGGTCTTTCTCTGGGCATGCGCCTAGAAAACTGGCCGCCAGCAAGCCTAGCTGAGTAATCTAGATCACTATATTTAGTTTAGTTAGAAGGATAGGGTCATGCGCCATCGTAAGAGTGGTCGTCAATTAAACCGTAACAGCAGCCATCGCAAAGCGATGTTCAGCAATATGGCTGGTTCTTTGGTGAAGCACGAAATCATCAAAACAACATTGCCTAAAGCGAAAGAGCTGCGCCGTGTAATTGAACCTTTAATCACACTGGCTAAGACTGATAGCGTTGCAAACCGCCGTTTAGCGTTTGCTCGCACGCGTGATAAAGAAGTTGTTGGTAAGTTGTTCAGCGAGATTGGTCCTCGCTACGAAAGCCGTCCTGGTGGCTACACTCGTATTTTGAAGTGTGGTTTCCGTGCTGGCGACAACGCACCAATGGCTTACATTGAACTAGTAGATCGCCCAGTTGCGACTGAAGAAGTTCAAGAAGACGCGCAGTCTGCAGAGTAAGTCTTAAAAAGACACAAAAAGCCGAGCTTATGCTCGGCTTTTTCTTTTTATGGCCAAAATAAAACGTTTCCCTCTTCTATATATAGCTATTGGGCTATTCCTTTATCTATATAAAACAAGCTAAATGTAACCAAACAGATCTAAAATAGATCTTTAACTGTTAAATACATCGCTTTTAGTTTCTTTTTTGCGCAAAAGATCCGTTTTTAGTAATTTTCTTTAAAAAAGGGGTTGCGTCAAAAACGAATCTCCCTATAATGCGACCCCACTGAGACGGCAGGCTGCAACGCATAGCGAGGCGCTAGCAACTCAGGGAGTCAAATAAAACTGAGTTTTGAGACTTTCCTTGAAAAAGTAAACTTTCTCAAAATTAAGTGTTGACAACAAATCAGGGTTGAGTAGAATGCACAGCCCTCGAGACGCGAAAGCAGCTCGAAACGTTCTTTAAAAATATGAAGCAATCATCTGTGTGGGCACTCGTACAGATTGAGTTCTAACAGCAGATTCTAGTTCGCTAGATGACGCAAACAAATTTAGAGTCTCAAATGAACTGAGTGGCCAACAGCAACAAGTTTACTTGTTGCAGCACAGTCAATTCGATTCGAAAGAATCAAAATCAGAATTCATTGAGCACGAAACTTAGGTTTCAAAAAACTTTTAATTGAAGAGTTTGATCATGGCTCA
>NZ_JBCGCU010000014.1:0-78940 GCF_038739665.1 Pseudoalteromonas qingdaonensis
AGATTGGAAGGCCAGCCCCGACATAAAAAAACTCCCACGGCTATCTGTAGGCGAGGCTTTAGCCTTGCAAAAGCAGAATATTAAACCCGCTTGGATGTTGCTCACAGAAGGCTGGGAAGCAGAGTTGTTTTAACAATACATCCATGTAGCTTGGTTACATCGGTCATCCATGCAGTATTGAATACGTCCTGTATTCCCCCCTTCGGGCCAGCTAACGCTGTTCAAATCTGTTCCAGACAGGTTTGTCACCTCCTCGTGCTGCGATGATACTTAATCCTCGGTCATTCATCGCCTAATTGAAGAAACCCGTTGCAGCAATGCAGCGGGTTTTTTGTGTTTTTAGGTCGGCCTTTTAGGTCGACAATGTGGCATGTCATCGCGACATGTATCTGCACCTTGTCGGGGTTTTCGACAATGTGCTCCTGCATTGTTCTACTACCGCCATCCATGGCGGCAAACCCCGATCTACAACGCAAATCTCCAATAGCCTTGTCTCATCATGGTTGCCAGTACTTTTATGCTTATGTTACAAAGAGTTTTTGTTCATGAGCAGTGACTATGTATGAGCTTTATCATTGGTTTGATCTCTTAGGTGTAGCGGTTTTTGCTATTTCCGGCACGCTGCTGGCTCATGAAAAAAATATGGATGGATTTGGTGTGATCGTCCTAGCCGCTGTAACCGCCATTGGAGGTGGTACATTGCGTGATATGCTTTTAGATGTACCGGTATTTTGGGTGTATGACACCAGTTATTTTATCACCATACTAGTCACGGTTTTTATCACCATAATGTGGCTTAACTATAAACCAAACTTTCCTCACTACTGCTTGCAACTCGCTGATGCTCTGGGGATCGCCTTTTTTGCCATTATGGGTGCTCAAAAGGCGCTGGAACTTGGGGTCCCGGCAATGACGGCTGTGATCATGGCGGTACTGACAGGCTGTTTTGGTGGCGTTATTCGCGATGTTTTGGCGCGAGAGGTGCCCATGCTGTTAAAAGGCCCTTTGTACGCCATTGCCTGTGTTGTCGGTGCTGGTCTGTATATATTGCTTGTGCACCTAGGAACCAATCCTGAGTTGGCTATGTGGCTAGGTGGTATCGCTACCTTGCTGGTGCGCCTTATTGCCATTCGCTGGAATTTGGGTTTATACGTTTTCCGATATCCTAGCTAGACTTAGATTAACTAGTCAGGCAAGGAGGCAGGGATGTGTCTTTAGCGCAAGTATATACTCGTGAACAAATCGGTATCGAAGCCATTGAGGTGCGTGTTGAAGTGTATCTCGGCTCCGGCCTGCCCAATTTCAATATCGTTGGGTTACCAGAAACCTCGGTAAAGGAAGCTAAGGACAGGGTGCGCAGTGCCATTGAGAATAGTCATTTTATCTTTCCCAACCAACGTATAGTCGTCAACCTGGCTCCCGCCGATCTACCCAAGGAGGGAGGGCGTTACGACCTTGCCATTGCCGTGGGTATACTCATTGCCTCGGGGCAGCTTAAGTTTGCCAATCTTGCTCAGGTTGAGTTGCTGGCTGAGCTTGGTCTGGATGGACAATTGCGCCCCATTCGCGGGGTGATCCCTTCGGTCATGGCTGCCAACAAGGCCAATCGCCTGGTCTACCTAAGTGCAGAGAATCAAGGTGAGGCAGCATTAATCGACACGGCTCGGGTTAAATGCGCCCATTCATTACAGCAGCTCTGGCACGACCTTTCTGGGCAGCAAGAGTTGGACTTGGTGACTCCTTTGCCCATTGAGCAAAAGATCACGCCGACGAGCGTCGACTTTAGTGAGGTCAAGGGTCAGCCCATGGCAAAGCGGGTGTTAGAAATCGCTGCCGCAGGTGGCCATAATGTACTATTTAGTGGTCCTCCCGGTACAGGTAAATCCATGTTGGCACAGAGGTTTCCGACCATATTGCCGCAGATGTCCACGCAACAGGCTCTGGAGACTGCCGCCGTATATTCAGTCTCGGGAAAGCCTATCGATGCCAGCAAGTGGCTGCAGCGTCCGTTTCGCAGCCCTCATCATACCTGCTCGGCGGTGGCTCTGGTTGGCGGTTCATCTAAACCTAAGCCAGGTGAAATTTCTTTGGCTCATAACGGTGTCTTGTTTTTAGATGAACTACCCGAATTTGAACGTAAGGTTATAGATAGCCTAAGAGAGCCAATGGAAACCGGTAAGGTGACTATCTCGCGAGCGGCGCAGCAGGTGGATTTTCCCGCACGTTTTCAGCTAATTGCTGCACTGAATCCCAGCCCTACTGGGCATTATAGCGATAAGCGGGCAACGCCGGATCAGGTGATGCGCTATCTGGCACGTATTTCAGGCCCCTTTATTGATCGAATCGACCTGCAAATTGAATTGCCCCGTATTCCCAGTGCTCAACTGCTCTCGTCGCAAGCAGAAGAAGACAGCGCGACCATTCGCGCCCGGGTGATCGCCGCCTGGCAGAAGCAGCAGCAACGCCAAGGCAAGGTTAATGCTTTGTTGTCGGTGCAAGAGTTACAGACCCACTGTGCCTTAACTGCTTTGTGTCGGGATTATCTTGGTGCTGCCAGTGAACGCTTTAAGCTGTCGCCCCGCTCTCATCAACGTATTATCAAGGTGGCACGAACCATAGCCGACCTTGCCGGCGAGCGGGAAATTTCGCAAGCCTGTATTAAAGAGGCTCTGAGTTATCGTGCCTTTGAGCGCATGGTGGCGACGCTGGGGTAGTTGCCGTTGCGCCAATATTTACCAGCTGTTAACATTGTTGAACTAGCTAAATTGGAGTGTTCAATGAAAAAGTGGATTTTTGCGGCCGCCTTATTACCTCAACTTTGTCTGGCAAATGCCAGCGATGCCATGACTTTTTATCTTGATCAGCAATACCAAAAAGCCTTTACCTTATTTGAGCAAACCGCCGAACTGGGTGATGGCCGCAGTCAGTTTAATCTTGCGGTGCAGTACTTGCGCGGACAAGGCGTAAAGGCTGATCCCATCAAGGCCTACGGTTACTTTTCCGTGGCCATGGATAATGGCTTTAAAATGGCCGAGCAGGCCAGAAAGTCTGTGGTTCGCCGCCTGGATAAATCCCAGTTAGCACAGGCTAAAAACTTGGCCGATGAACTCATTGCTCGCTACGGCAAGCTAGGAACTCAAAGCATCAATTATGAGCTCAGTCGTACGCTTACTTATAATCCGACCAGAGAAAAAACTGCTAATCCAGCTACTGCTTATCCCGATGCCTTACGAAGCGATGCAGTGCCAGGGCTGGCCAGCTATATCTTTGATATAGATGAAAATGGCGTGCCGCGGGATCTTATCTTACTGAATTCCTATCCGGCTCCTGAGTTCGGCCAAAGCATCGCCGAAAAATTACGGGAAACTCGTTTTGTTGCCGCCGATAAAAAGTTCCATAATGCCATTATTCGCGGTGTTTTCGCCGGTGCCCAAGACAGTGAAATGAGTCAAAAACTCAAGGCCAGAGCCGAGCGATTATTACAGCAGGCTAAAAGAGATGATGTAAATGCCCAGGCCGAATTAGCTCAGGTATTAAAGTTGTTGGATGAGCAGCCTCAATATCATGCTATCGACGGCGGCGTGAAGGACATACCTGTGGTTGCGCCACAAATAAGTTTTAGTAGCATTACTCAGCCAGAATTTACCAAACAGGAAAAGTTAGAAACCACTTACTTTACCTTTTCTTATCTGGTTAATCTGAATGCCGAGGGGAAGGTAGTTCATTGGCAGCCGTATGAGCAAGTGAATATTCCCAGGGTTTTACGCAAAAAATCCGAAACCCTGATGCAGCAATGGCAGCTAAGTGCCGCTGATGGAGAGTTAAAAGAGCAAAATTGGTATCGAGTGCAGTTTTTCTATAATAATCAGGTGCCGAATTCAGCCTATTTGAATGACCAAATTACTGCCCATGTTGAGATTAAGCCATTGAGTAACAAGGAAGAACAGCAGCAATGGCGTTATTGGCAGCATAAGGCAGCCATGGGAGGCCATAGCGATACCCTGTTTCAGCTTGGGGTGAACTGTAATCTGCGTCTACTGACTTTGGCGGCCAAACAAGATCATAGCCGGGCGCAATTACAGCTGGGCAAATGCCTGATGACCAAAGCCGATGGTTCTGCTGTTTATGCGGAGCAGGCTAAGCATTGGTTAGAAAAAGCGACGGCGCAGGGCAGCCTGATCGCTAAGCGCAAGTTAGCCGGTTGGTATGTACGCTATTCCGATAATGGCAGTGAGTTGGAAAAAGCCATAGAGCTGGCCGAAGAAGTAGCGGATGAGAATGATCACCCCCTTGCTTATGCTTATCTGGCAGCGGCGCATGCTAAATTGGGCAACTTTGAAGAGGCGGTTGATTATCAGCAACAGGCAGTGAATGAAGCCAATGAACAGGCTTTTGAGTTGGCGCCATTCCAACAGTCACTGGCGGCCTACCAGCAGGGGAATATTCTGTTTTAGGTCTTCTTTTAGACCTTAACTTGAAGAGAGCATATAGCCCTTGCCACGCACAGTGACAATGCGCTTTTGCTCTTTTTCATCGCCCAGCTTTTTACGCAGGCGACCTATCAGTACATCCACGGTGCGATCCGTAGGGCTCCAGTCTGGCTGACCAATTTCCTCTGACACCTTCTCCCGCGATGTGGCTTTACCCGCATTGGCAATTAAGCAAATTAATACCTTGTGCTCTGCCTCGGTAAGACGCAGCTCTTCGTTGTTGGCGGTGATCAGGGTGCGATTATCCGGATGCAGTTTAAAGTCTGCATATTCAATATATTCTGTGCTGTCACTGGCCTGGCTAGTTGCGCCATGCAGGCGCTTATATACGGCACGCATACGCAATTCGAGCTCAAGCAAGTCAACGGGCTTGCAGATATAATCATCGGCACCTTGTGCCAGACCGGCGATGCGATCCGACTGCGAGTCCCGGCTTGAAAGCATGATAACGCCGATCTCGGTAAGCGTGCTCAGCTCCCGGGCTAAGGTGAGGCCATCCTTTGCGGGTAAGACGATATCGACAATGGCCAATTCGATGGCATGCTGGGAGTCGCCCTGTGACGCTTGCGCCAAAGCCAATGCTTGCGCCCCTGTGCTATCGACCTGGATGCAAAACTCGGTATCGGCAAAATGATTTTCGATGCGCTTAACGAGTAGCTCATCGTCTTCAACAAGTAACACATTGACGGGCATATGGTTTTACCTAGTGGATTATTGACCTAAAGCAGTGGCAGTACTGGCCTCAACTTTATAGTGTAATGGGCAGACTGCCAACTATTTATAATAAAGGTGAGGCCTGTATTTGCTGGAATAATCAGATCAAGGCAAGAGTATGCCCCTAAAATTACTCCTACTTTGAGGCGAGCACCTAAGCGAGCAGGGCTAACAGCAAGATGATATACAAGCCGCTGGCCAGCAGTTGAATGAGACAAAAGCCCATAATGTCTTTGGCCTTTAAACCAGCAATGGCCAGCACAGGAATGGCCCAAAATGGCTGGATCAGGTTAGTCCAGGCATCGCCCCAGGCTACCGCTAAGGCTACCGAGGAAACCGGTACTTCAAGAGCCTGCGCTGCGGGGAGTAGTAAGGGAGCCTGTACCGCCCACTGACCGCCTCCCGAAGGCACAAAAATATTCACCAGGCCGGCGCTAAGAAAACTCCAGATTGGCAGAGTTGTACTATCAGACAGGGCGATAAACATCTCAGAGATATCCTTGGCCAAGCCGCTTTGGCTCATTAACGCCATCAAGCCAGCATAAAATGGGAATTGAATAACAATGCCGCTGCCACTGCGCACCGCATTATTGAGTTGGGTAATTAGCGCACTGGTGCTGGGTTGTAATAACAGGGCAAAAAACAGAAACAGGGCGATAATGGTGTTGAGGTTTAAGCCTTGCGCACCCGTATAAAAGCTGTTGCCCAAATAAATCAGACCCAGCAAACCTAAGGTTGCGGTAGGCCAACGGGCCAGCTCTAAGGAGTTGCCTGCAGCATTTTGTTGTGCCGTTTCTTTATCGCCTTGAAGTTGCTCGGCATCGACATACACGGCGTCTTGTGGCTTAGGCAGCAACCAGTAATTAAGCAGGGGTAAAATAACGGCCAGGCCAATCACCAGTGCCAGATTTAGTGTTGAGAACAGGGTTTGCGAGGTATCAATCAGGCCGATTTGCTGCTCGGCAAAGTGCCCCGGTGTAGCAATGGTTAATGGGATCGAACCTGATAAGCCGCCGTGCCAAATAATAAATCCGGAATAGGCACTGGCTACCAGCACCCGGTAGTCAACGCGACAAAAGCGCGCCACCGCCTTGGCAAACAGGGCGCCGACCACCAGACCAAAGCCCCAGTTAAGCCAGCTCGCTAAGAGGGCGACCAAGGTGGTAACCACCACCGCCTTGGCCGGCGTATTAAGGCGTCGAGCGACAAAGTTTAAACCGCGCTCGACACTGGGAGTGGTGGCCAGCAGGTAGCCACATACCAAGACCAGCAGCATCTGCATGGCAAAGGTGAAGAGGTTACTGATGCCGCCGCCCCACATTTGCACTAGGGCTAGGGGCGAGTGATCACTGCTTATTAATGCGAGCGCAAAGCTCACCAGGGTGAGCAGCATAACTATCAGCAGCGGGTCCGGCATGTATTTGTCGGTCAGTTTGGCTATGGGTTTGGCAATTTTGGCTAGCATAGGTCTGTAACTATTTGGTATTAATTATTATTGTCTTAACTATTACTTTCTTAACATAGATAGGGTAATGTTAAAAAGGCTAAACTTTAGCATGATAGGCTAAAGTTAATGGGATTACAAAAAGGCTAAGTCTTTAACTTATTGAAAAACAAATATAAAAAGTTGGCCTAATTATTGTAATTGGTTATGGTAATTAAAGAATAGTAATTGACTAACGAGGCTTATATGTCAGGACAAGGTTCAGGTGGTAACGTAATCGCCGCTCTATGTAACGTATTCTTCCCGGGGCTGGGGCAGTTGGTACAGGGGCGTATTCTTGCGGCCTTATTATTTGCCATCTTCTTCTTCGGTGGTGCCGCCCTATGGTGGCTGATAGTGCCCGGCATTATTGCCGCAATCGTCTATGTATGGGCTATTATCGATGCCGCTAAATATCGTTCTTACGATTGATGTAAAAAGAAGCGTGCCTAGAGCACGCTTTTTTATGCCTTTTATATCAGGGTGAGCCAAAAGAAGAAGCTCACTACACTGAGCAGTGTGCTTAACACTACAGTGCTGGCCAATACTTCGCTGCGGGTATTGAGCTGTTTCGCCACCAAATAGGCATTTACACCCAAGGGTGAAGCACTGAGCAGCACCACAAGTAGCAGCTGTTGCTGTGGCAAGGCAAAGACCTGGCTGGCAAATAACCACACTAGGGCAGGGAGCAAGAATAGCTTACAGGCAGATAGGCCTAAAGCCAGGTGCAGCCCAGGGCGAATTTGGTAGTGATGTAAATTGGCGCCTAATACAAACAGGGCTCCGGCTATGGCCGGCTCAGCCAGTAGCGCTAAACCATTTTCCAAAGGCATGGGTAAGGCCAAGCCGCTTAGGTTGAACAGCAAGCCTAAGGTAATGGCCAAGATCACCGGGTTTAACACCAGTTGGCGCACCGTAGTGAGCCAGCTTACCTTTTGCGAGCGACCCGAAAATGCATAGGTGAGTAAAAATAGCAGGGCGCTGTGAAAGGTGATCAGCACAAAAACCGTGGCCGCTATGTCTTTGCCAAGCGCCTGAATGGCAATGGGCAGGCCGATTAACACAGTGTTGGAATAGCTGGCCCCCAGTGCCAATACAGCTCCTTGTGACCAATCGCCGCTATAGTATCGATACAAGATCAGCATCAGGCTAAACATCAGCACCACCGGAATATAAAAGCTCAGCATTAGCTCCAGGCTAAGCACGCTGCCCAGTTGTGCCTGCGCCATATTGATAAACAGAAATACCGGAATACTGATGTAAAAGGTAAAGCGGCTGATCCCCGAGAGTTGCTCACCATTTAGAAAGCGCAGCTTGGCGCATGCAAAGCCGACGCCGGCGATAAAAATCAGTGGGAAAATAATGGCAAAGGTATCGAACATGGTCATTTTTGGTGGCGGTACATAAGGGGATTTTATCATGCTCATAGGCTCGGCGGAGCAACTAATTCCCTGGGCAAGATACCAATTCTGTTAAGTATGTGATCAGAGATAGCGCTGGATAAATGATATGATAACAAGGCGGAATTTTTCTTATGTAGTTATTCTCCATATAAAAATTCCAACACAGTGAGCATGATATTTAGCTCGCTAGAATGATTAGCTATGTAAGTTAATTGGTAAAAGCTATGCTTGTTGGTATGATGCGCGCCTTATTTACAAGGGCCTAAATACCATGGAATATCAGCTATATTCTGACCCCCTATGGGGCAAACGTGTAAAGCTCAGTGATGAGCACCGCTTGGTGGCGCGCTGGTTTAACGATGAGTTATATGACAATGATCAGCTGTTGCAGCGTTTTCAGCAGGCCCTAAACGAGGAGTCGTCAAGAAGTTCGCTCAATGGTGCCCAAGAGCTGGTGATCAAGGGTAAAGAAATGCGGGTGGTGATAGCTTATGGCGAGGTACTCTTTGAAAGCCACGGCTTACATCATGATGAACAAGATTTAGAAGCCTACGCCGCAGACGAGCTAGTGCTGGATGAATCTGAATTAGTCGCCGCCTGTGGCATCGAGGATCTTATTGCTCTGATGCAGGCGTGGCAGGGGTTTCGCTAGAGTCATTGCCGTTGCTGAGCTTGGCTATGCGTTCACTCATGCCGATAATCAATTGATCTTTAATCTTTTCCCGTACTACTACCGGCAGTTTCACTAGTGCCTGTGGGTTGATGGCAAGCACCAGGGTATCGACACTGGCGCGGGCATTGGTGCTGCGCTCTCTATGGCTGATAAAGGCGCCTTCACCGACAAATTCGCCGGGATGAATATGACCCAGATTTTTCATATCGTGCTGGCGAAAAATGATCAGCTCACCGCTGAGCACTATGTAAAGGTGCTGGTTTTGCTGCTCATGCTGCTTAAATACATACTGCCCCTGGCGCACCATATACCATTGTGAAAAGGACTCCAACAGCATCTGTCGCTCAGCAAGTTCGAAGTTGCGAAAGAAGGGCAGCCGATTAATGATTTCCATGCGCTTAAACATGGCGATATTTTCAAGTAGTTTCATCATAAGGGTGTCGTGATATTTCTTTCTTTTAACTTACGCGTCAAGGTGTTGCGTCCCCAGCCAATACGCAGCGCTGCTTCTTGTTTATGGCCGCCACAACTGGCTAGGGCGGATTTGATCAGCCGCGTTTCCAACTGTGCCTGAATATCGGGCCAGACATTGTCCTTACCCTGTTTAAACTCGTTATTAAGCCACTGCTGGAATAGCTCGAGCCAGTCAGAATCTGCTTCTTGTTCTATGCTGGCACTGAGCTCGGGCGGCAAGTCTTCTGCGCCTATATATTCCCCCGGCGCCATTACTGTTAACCAACGACAGGTATTTTCCAGTTGTCTGACATTGCCCGGCCAATTGAACAGCTTCATTTGCTCACAGGCCTGTGGGCTTAAGGTTTTACTGGCCACCTTTAATTCCTGCGCGCTTTTATTAAGGAAGTACTCGGCTAATTGCTCTATGTCTTCGGTGCGCTCGCGCAGGGGAGGCAGTTTTAAGCGCACCACATTTAAACGGTGAAATAAGTCTTCACGGAATTTGCCTTGTTGCGCCAGCCGCTCAAGATCCTGGTGGGTAGCGGCGATAATGCGCACATCTACCTTGAGGCTTTGGTGGCCGCCAACACGATAAAATTCACCGTCGGCAAGCACCCGCAATAAACGGGTTTGTACGTCCAAAGGCATATCGCCGATTTCATCGAGGAACAGGGTGCCGCCATTGGCTTGCTCAAAGCGACCCTTGCGCACGCTGTCGGCGCCGGTGAAAGCCCCTTTTTCATGGCCAAAGAGTTCAGACTCCACCAAGTCCTTGGGAATGGCGGCCATATTCAGGGCGATAAAGGGATTATCCTTACGTGGGCTATGCTGATGCAGGGCGCTGGCAACCAGCTCTTTACCTGTCCCAGACTCGCCGTTGATCAGTACGCTCATGCTTGATGCACTAAGCTTACCTATGGCGCGAAACACCTCCTGCATAGCCGGTGCTTCGCCGATAATCACCGAACGTTTTTGCTCCTTGGTGGCTTTTTTGGCCTTTTTTTGCGTATGGGCACGTACGGCGCGATCAACCACGCTCACCGCTTCTTCTAAATCAAAGGGTTTGGCCAGGTATTCAAAGGCTCCTTTTTGAAAGGCCTGTACCGCCGAGTCCAGATCCGAATGGGCGGTCATGATGATCACCGGCAAGTTAGGATTTTCTTCGCTGATCTGCTCCAGCAAGGCCATGCCATCCAATCCTGGCATGCGCACATCCGAGAGTAAGACCGCCGGTTGTGAGAAGGTCAGGGCGGTTAATACATCTTGAGCGTTATCAAAGCTTTCGACTTCATAACCGTTGCGCGTCAGTACCTTTTGCAGCACAAAGCGAATCGATGCGTCATCATCTACCAACCAAACAGATTTCATCATAGCCCTCTTAGCCGCTTACAGTGGCAAATACAGTGTAAACTCAGTATGGCCCGGCCAGCTATCGCACTCGATAAAGCCTTGATGCTGATCGATCAAGGTTTGTGCGATCGACAAGCCCAATCCCGACCCCCCTTCTTTATTGGTGATCATGGGATAAAACAGGGTTTCCTTTACCTCCGGTGCTATGCCTGGGCCATTATCACAAATTTTGATCTGCAGGGCTTTTTTGAGTGTCGTATCGTAGCGGCGCACATGATAGCGTACCCGGGTCGATACCTTAATTTCGCCTCCCGCACTGAGCGCCTGCATGGCATTGCGCACTATGTTAAGGAGGACCTGCTGGATTTTATCGCCATCGACCACCACATCCGGAATGCTCGGGTCATAGTCTTTAATCAGGTCGATATTTTTATTGTTATCCAACATGCAGAGCTTTAATACATTCTCCAGGGTTTGATGGATATTGGTCGCCTGCTTTTGTAAGCGCTGATTTGGCCCCAGCAGCCTGTCGACCAATTGCCTTAATCTATCCGCCTCGTGAATAATTAGCTGTGCACACTCATCGCGCTCCTGCTGATCAACCTCATACTGCAATAATTGCGCCGCTCCGCGAATTCCACCGAGGGGATTTTTAATTTCGTGCGCTAAATTACGGATCAGGGTTCTTGCCGCTTGGTGTTGATGCATTTGGTTAGAGGCTTGATCGAGGCGGATTTCTTCATCTGTTTGGCGGATTTCAAGCAGCAAAAATACCCCACCCTGGTAGTTGATGCGGCGGCTATTAAGTGCCAAGTTGGCATGGCGAGTATCGACGAACACCACGTCAGCCCTGTGCTGGTGGCAATCCACCCCTTGCTTGAGGGTGTAGTTGGCTATGCGCTCAAGTTCCACCGAGTGATAGCTAAATAGGGATTCGAAGGCTTGGCCTTGAATACGTTTTAAGCCTTGCCCAAGCAGCTCGGTGCAACTGGTGTTGGCGTAAACCAGGTTAAAGTTTTTATCTAAAATAAGTATGGCAGTGTGCAGGTTTTCCCACATCTGCTGGAAGAAATCGCCGTGAAGTTTCATCTTGATTAATAAGTTGCACCAGCATGGTGCAACCATCTTAGCAGGTTTATTGGGCTGTGCGCAGTCATTTTCTGGCTGCGCCGTAATTAAGGACCAGTGATCACCGAGCGGCGATGCATAAAGAAGGTGATGGGCTTGGAGCTGGCCAATACTTCGCCTTCGCTATTGAGTAGTTTTAAAACCAGGCTGTGCTCGCCGCGATCAACATTGCGCAGGGCAAAAAGGCTGGAGCTTTGTGGTTCGCCATGGGCCTGACCGTCCATAAACAGCTGTACACTATGCCCTTGTAAAAACCTGGGTTTTACCTGGCCACTGACATGCACCGAGCCGGTGTTGTCGCGAATGGTTTCTTCCTGCGTTGGAGTGGTAATAGCGATAGAAAATTTCACCTGCTCTAGGTCATCGACTTCATCGAGAATACTGGTGTCGACGCTGGGCATATTCATTACCGGAGCGTTAAGGGTGACTCTTTCCGCCCCTTTGCGCGGGGTGTCAGAAAACACCAATACGCCATTTTCATCCTTGTACACGTAGATGTCTTTGCTCGGTGCGGCCCATGCTGTACTAAAAATAGTTAGCAGCACGACCATGCTTAAAATATACAGCCTTGTGTTCACGTGAAATCCTATTTACGGTTGTTATTCTTATAATTAACAAAATAAGCCAAATTAATGGCTAGGTATTAACTTTAGTCCAAAGGTTGTATTTTTTCCATAAAAAAAGCCTGCTTAGCAGGCTTTTAGAACACACATGATATAACTAAATTGTCTTATCTGGTTTATACGCTGTAGTACATTTCGAACTCAACTGGGTGAGTTGTCATGTTTAGCTTTTCAACTTCTTTTGCCTTCAGCGAGATATAGGCGTCGATTAGGTCATTAGTGAATACGCCGCCTTGAGTTAGGAACTCACGGTCTGCATCAAGACAAGCTAGGGCTTCGTCTAGTGAAGTTGCAACCGTTGGGATTTCAGCTGCTTCTTCTGCAGGTAGGTCGTATAGATCCTTATCCATAGCATCGCCAGGGTGGATCTTGTTCTTAATACCGTCAAGACCAGCCATAAGCTGAGCTGCAAACGCCAGATATGGGTTAGCCGCAGGGTCAGGGAAGCGTACTTCGATACGACGACCTTTTTCTGAAGGAACTACAGGAATACGGATTGATGCAGAGCGGTTACGTGCCGAGTAAGCAAGCATTACTGGTGCTTCGAAGCCAGGAACTAGACGCTTGTAAGAGTTAGTTGCCGGGTTGGTGAAGGCATTGAGCGCTTTAGCATGCTTGATGATACCGCCGATGTAGTAAAGTGCGTCTTCAGAAAGGCCGCCGTACTTGTCGCCAGCGAAAAGGTTTTTGCCATCTTTGGCTAGAGACTGGTGACAGTGCATACCAGAGCCGTTGTCGCCAACTAGAGGTTTAGGCATAAAGGTTGCCGTTTTACCGTAAAGGTGAGCCATGTTGTGGATAACATACTTCATCTCTTGGATTTCATCCGCTTTGATAACCATGGTATTAAAGCGAGTGGCAATCTCATTTTGACCGGCAGTGGCTACTTCGTGGTGGTGTGCTTCTACTACATGGCCTAGCTCTTCTAGTACCAAGCAGGTTGCACTACGCCAATCCTGTGATGAATCAACAGGCGCTACTGGGAAGTAACCGCCTTTAACACCAGGACGGTGACCCGTGTTACCACCTTCATAGTCACGGTCTGAGTTCCAAGCTGCTTCTTCAGAATCGATCTTGTACATAGAACCAGACATATCTGTTTTGTACTTAACATCGTCAAATAGGAAGAACTCTGGTTCTGGGCCGAATAGAACGGTGTCGGCGATACCGGTAGAGCGCATATACTCTTCGGCGCGCTTAGCAACAGAGCGAGGGTCACGCTCATAACCTTGTAAAGTTGAAGGCTCAACTACGTCACAACGCACAACAAGTGTGGTTTCTTCTGTAAAGGGGTCAAGTTTGGCGCTGTTAACGTCTGGTAGAAGTACCATGTCAGATTCGTTAATGCCTTTCCAACCAGCAATAGAAGAACCATCGAACATTTTACCTTCTTCGAAGAAGTCTTCGTCCGCTTGGTGATGCGGGATAGAAAGGTGGTGCTCTTTACCCTTGGTATCGGTAAAACGTAAATCTACGAACTTAACGTCATTTTCTTTAATAAAAGTTAAAACCGTATGTGACATGTGTCCTCCAACTAGGAATATTTTGTGTGCTGCATCTTACTGCAATTGTGCACTAACAAGCTAAAAGTGTGCCAATTATTCAACCGCATGTTTATTAAGAGTTTTAAATAAAGTTATTATTCCGCCAAAGCTATTACGCACCTTTTTGGTGCGCGTTTGCATTGCTTTGGTGCATTTGTTTTGCCCTTTTTCAGCCCTGGTTTACGGCTTGACCAAGGCTGGCTTTAGATTAAACCCCTTACCTTGTACCAGGTACAATAGGTTAGCCGAAAAATACCTGCTAATATTTTTGCTGTGGTTGTTTTTTATTCACCCTAACGGTGCGATATGACAATCAAGTCACAGTCACAGAAAAAAATGTTGGATAAACTTTCATCTAGTGACGTTATAAGGGATAATACGCGCCCTTTTAAACTCGACGCGGGTAGTTGTTTGCCGAGCGTGGACCATCTAGGAACAATGAGGCTAGCCTCTTAAGTAGATATATGAGCATCGAAAAGTTAAGAAATATCGCGATTATCGCGCACGTTGACCATGGTAAAACAACTCTGGTTGATAAATTGCTTGAGCAATCGGGCACACTGCAAACTCGCGGTGGTAACGAAGAGCGAGTGATGGACTCCAACGACATTGAAAAAGAGCGTGGTATTACCATCCTAGCGAAAAACACGGCAATCAACTGGAAAGATTACCATATCAACATCGTGGATACTCCGGGACACGCCGACTTCGGTGGTGAAGTGGAGCGCGTTCTATCGATGGCTGATTCTGTACTTCTTCTTGTTGATGCTCAAGAAGGTCCTATGCCGCAAACGCGTTTCGTAACGCAAAAAGCGTTCGCACAGGGTTTGAAGCCAATCGTTGTTATCAACAAAATCGACAAGCCGAGCGCACGTCCTGATTGGGTAATGGATCAGGTTTTTGACCTGTTCGATAACCTAGGTGCAACCGACGAACAGCTAGACTTTAAAGTGATCTACGCATCGGCTATCAATGGTTGGGCAACACTAGATTTAGACGAGCCTTCGGACAACATGGAACCCATGTTCGAAGCGATTGTTAAAGAAGTTGAGGCACCGGATGCGGATCCTCAAGGTCCACTGCAAATGCAGATCTCTCAGCTTGATTACAACTCATACGTAGGTGTTATCGGTGTTGGTCGTATCAAGCGCGGTACGGTTAAAGTTAACCAACAGGTCACTGTTATCGGTGCCGATGGTAAAACACGCAACGGTAAAGTTGGCCAGGTACTGACTTATCTAGGTCTTGACCGTCACGAAGCACAAGAAGCGACTGCCGGTGATATCATTGCTATCACAGGTCTTGGCGAGCTGAAAATCTCAGACACCATTTGTGATGTAAACAATGTTGAAGCGCTTCCAGCGCTAAGCGTTGATGAGCCTACGGTTACTATGACTTTCTCTGTAAACACTTCACCGTTTGCAGGTCAAGAAGGTAAATACGTAACTTCACGTAACATCCGCGAGCGTCTTGACGCCGAGCTTGTTCACAACGTAGCACTACGCGTTGAAGACACTGACAACCCAGATAGCTTCCGTGTATCGGGTCGTGGTGAACTACACCTAGGTGTACTTATCGAGAACATGCGTCGTGAAGGTTATGAACTTGCAGTTTCACGTCCAGAAGTAATTCTTCGTGAAGTGGATGGTGTTCTTGAAGAACCATATGAAACGGTAACTATCGACTGTGAAGAGGCGCACCAAGGTTCTATCATGGAACAACTAGGTCTGCGTAAAGCGGAAATGACCGACATGTCTCCAGATGGCAAAGGCCGTATCCGTATGGACTTTATGATTCCTAGCCGTGGTCTAATCGGTTTCCAAACCGAATTTATGACCTTAACTTCAGGCACAGGCTTGATGTACCACACATTTGATCACTACGGTCCTCACAAAGGCGGTAAGATCGGTCAGCGTAAAAACGGTGTATTGATCGCGAATGCTCAAGGTAAAGCGCTAACCAACGCCCTGTTCAACCTACAAGAGCGCGGTAAGCTATTTATCGGCCACGGTGTTGAAGTGTACGAAGGCATGGTTATCGGTATTCACAGCCGTGACAACGACCTAACTGTTAACGCCCTTAAAGGTAAGCAGTTAACCAACGTTCGTGCCTCAGGTACTGACGAAGCACAAACACTTGTGCCGCCTATCAAGATGACGCTAGAGCAAGCGCTTGAGTTTATCGATGATGACGAACTGGTAGAAGTAACGCCTGAAAGCATTCGTATTCGTAAGCGTTTCCTAACGGAAAACGAACGTAAGCGCGCTTCACGTGAAAGCAAAAAAAGCTAATTACAGCGAATAATGAAAAGCCCGCACTTGTTGCGGGCTTTTTTGTGCGTATAGCAAAAATGCTTTCTAACCATCACGGCCATCTACGCGGGGCTTAAACACCACGGGGGCATAGGCGATGATATAAATCAGGTAGGCAAGGGTCCACAAGAGCGCAGACACCAAGATCAGGCTTTGATACTGATCACTCACCAGGGGCGCAAATACCCGAATCACAAAGGCGCTGAACAGGGCGATAAAGGCGCTATTGATCACCCAGCCTACCCTGATCATGCGTCCGGTATGACCGAGAGACACCCGAGATATCATAGCCAATATCATTAACCCCATGCCGCCAACGGTAATGGCATGATAGGCCAAAGAAGGGTTGCTTAATACTTCTAACTTTATCAGACCCAGCATCAGCAGGCCGATACAAATGGCCCAATAGCTGATATGCAGCGGCCACACCAAAGCGGTGCCAAAGGTTACCCAGATGCGCCAGCGCCAGGCGCGCGCAAAGTTAATTAAGGCCGCGGTGATAAAGACCATACCCTGCAGTGCAATACCTTGTTCGCTGTTAACCAAAGTGAGCAGGGCACACACGAATACCGAGGCAATAGCCGCCTTATCCAGCCAGACAATGTTGTCCACTTTTGATGTTTGCGTGCCATTAGCGGTAAACATGGGGAACACTCGACCACCGATAATCACCATGACCAAGGCCACCATTAGCACCATGGTATGACTGAGGGTAATGAAGTTAAGCGCTATCAACTGAAGCTGGGATAAGTGCATTAACAGATTTAGAGTCGCCATCATCAGCAACAGGGGCACAAAAAACAGATTGCGCTGCATCTGAGCCTTGAGAATGGGTAAGGCAAAACACAACGCTGCGGCGGGTAGAAAGGCGACATCCACGGCAATCACCAAGGCGGCGGGGAGCCATGAAGCGGGTAGGGCCAGCAGTATTCGCGCACTTAACCAGAGCAATACTAAGGCCGCCAAAGGCTTGCCTTTAATGCTGGGCACTCTGGTCCAATTCTGCACCGCGGTTAATAAAAAGCCCGACATAATGGCCACGGCAAAGCCAAACAGCATTTCATGGGTATGCCAGAAATAGCCGCCGCCATAAGGGGAAAACGCTAGGTGACCTGTGTAGGTGAGGCTCCAGGTGATAATGCTGAGCATGCCAAACAGGGCGCCAAGCCAAAATAGTGGGCGAAATGCTAAGCGCATAAAGGCCCAGCCACGGGCCTTCTCATCGGGTTCTGCAATTTGTCCACTGGGTAGTAACACAGCCATGACATCCTCTCTTTGTTATCTCAAAATTTAGGTGGTTCGCTTATTTGTAGCAACTGTTTGAGCTCTGAATCCGTGTTTGAATTTACTAAATCGGCCAGGGTGAAATTATCTAAGTGGGCAAAAAAGCACTCCATGGCCTGCGCCAAAATTCCCTTAAGCTGGCAAGCAGGAGAGATCACGCAGTGATTATCCGTGCCAAAACACTCCACCAGGGTCGAGTCTTGCTCATGCAAGCGCACCAGTTCGCCTATATTGATTTGCGCTGGGTCGCGGCTCAGGCGAATGCCGCCATTTTTACCTCGGGTGGCAGTAAGGTAATCCTTATTACTTAGCACTTGCACCACCTTCATCAGGTGGTTTTTGGAGATTTGATACTTATCGGCCACCGCCTTGATGGTGACAGTTTCGCCCTGATGCAAGGCCGCATAGATCAGGGTGCGTAGCGAATAATCGGTAAAACGAGAGATATTCATAGGCTGAGTTATTTAGCTCTTTCTTTAAAGTTGCATTTAAAATACATCTTTGATGACGAGCTGTAAATCATTTACTAAGCGCAAGACGCAGAGATAGAAAAAGGAGCCGAATGGCTCCTTTAGATTGAAAGGGTGGCAGCCTAACGATGCCGCTCAGGACTTAGCCCTGATTCATTTGTTCGATAAAGCGATTAGAGTCGGCGATAGAGCGGTTCATATCGTCTATCAGCACCTTGATATCACGCTGCAGGTTGGCAAACTCACCCTTGATGGCAGCGATGGCCTGAGCATTGAGGTTGTGTTTAAGATAAAGCACATTGTCTTGCAGCGATTCCAGCACCGGCTGCATTTTTGCTTCGCTGGCACGCATTGAGCGCAACAGCTGGGCAAACTGGCGCTCAGTGGCACGCAGTTTTTTCGTGCTCTCGCGTTTTAAAGACGCACTTTTGTATTCCTCGAGTTCGTCGGCCCATTCTTCAAACAGGGCTTCGGCCACATCTTCAACCTTGTTGATATTGGTGCTGACCTCTTCGGCGGCGCCTAAACTTGCCTCATAATCGTCATTCAGTTGCTCATAGGCGTCTTGCAGATCGCCACCGTCAAAGTTGATCAGGGTACTGAGGCGTTCAAGGGCAGATTGAAACTCTTCTTGAGACTCTTGTTGCGATTCCTTGGTTTCTTCAACCCGGTCGACAAGAATATCGCGCTTGTGTACACCTACGGATTCCATGGCCGAGTAGTAGGCAGATTGGCATGCGCTAAGGGAAAGAAAAGCCGTTGCTAGGGCTATTTTTTTGAGCATTAGAGTGTCCTGTCTCGAAACTTGATACTGTAAATTATGTGGCTGATTGCTATGATAAGCAAAAGATTTTCTTCTTTGAGTTAGTAATGAAGTGGGATAGTGACAAAATAAAAACAACCCTGGCAATTTGGGTTAAAGCTCAGCCGCGCTGGTGGCGTTACTTTTTTACCCGTTGTGGTGAAGACCAGATCACAGTGAATGCCGGCTACCTGGCTTATGTTACCTTATTATCCCTAGTGCCTTTAATCGCCGTGGGTGTGGCTATTTTTTCCGCCTTTCCCGGCTTTGAAGATATACGCATTAATATCGAAAACTATATATTCACCAATATGGTGCCCACCTCTACGGATGTGATCAAAGAGCATATAGTTGCCTTTACCGGGAACGCTAATAAGATGACCGCTGTGGGTGTGAGCTTTTTGGCGGTTGTGGCGCTGTTTTTGATTCGCAATATAGATGCCACCCTTAACCGTATTTGGCGCATTAAGAAAAAGCGCCCTATGATGATCTCCTTTGCCATCTATTGGATGGTGCTCAGCCTTGGCCCCGTGCTGCTTGGCCTTAGTATCGGCGTTACTTCTTATATAGTGTCTCTGGTGTCCTTTGCCGATGAAGGGATCCCCGGATTCAGCGGTTTTGTCATTAAGTCACTGCCTTATGTGATCTCCACCGCGGGCTTTATAATGCTCTATACTCTAGTACCTAACACCCGCGTTCCCTTTAGGGCGGCGATCCCCGGGGCTATTTTTGCGGCGCTGCTGTTTGAGCTGACCAAGAAAGGCTTTGCACTGTATATCAGTCATTTTCCCTCGTACGAACTGATTTATGGCGCCCTGGCTACCGTGCCTATTTTGTTTGTCTGGGTTTATCTGTCGTGGATTGTGGTCTTGCTGGGCGCGGAATTTACCGTATGTATTAGTGTGAGTCGGCCACCTATTGACGATATTGTTGCCGAGGAGGTTGCCGCTCACAAGGAGTGAGCATGGCGTTAAGCTACCCCATTAAAGCGCCACGGCAGGTTTATCATCTTGCCGTGGCCCATGGTCATCAACTTGAAATTGAAGAGCATGGTAATCGTGACGGCTTTCCTGTGCTTGTCTGCCATGATGGCCCAGGTGCAGGCCTTAATCGCGCTCCCTGCGCTTATTTTAATCCCCATCATTATCGTATCTTTCTCTACAGCCAGCGCGGCTGTGGTAACTCCACTCCACACACCTGCGCGCACAATAATCTTGATTTATTGATTGCCGATCTGGAGCTGATACGTGAGCATTTCGGTTTAAACCGTGTAATTCTTGCCGGTGAAGGTTTTGGTGCCATGCTGGCGCTGAGTTATGCCTTAGCGCATCCTCAGCAGGTGTCGGCATTATTGTTATGGTCGAGCTTATTAGGCGCCCGCGAGGATTACGCATGGAGCTTGGGACCATCCGGAGCGGCGGCACAATTTTATCCGCAGCAGTATCACCTGTTTAATCCTAAAGGCTTGGCCCCAGACGAGCTGGTGAAGGACTACTATCAACGTCTTTTTGATGCCAATGAGCTGATTCAAATAGAAGCAGCCAAGGCTTGGGATGCCTGGCAGCAGCAATTGGGGCCCCAAAGCATGGAGCAGGATAATCATCTGCAGCTGGCAAAATTGCAGCTGCACTATTTGGTAAACCGCTTTTTCTTAGCGGATGAGCAGCTGCTGCAAGGAGCTTGTAACCTCAGCAAGCTACACATTTATATGGTTCATGGCCGTTATGATTTACGTTGCTCCTTTGCCCGAGCGCAGCGCTTGGCAAATGCGCTGCAGGCCCAATTACAGATAGTTGCTGAGCTTGGTTACGCCTTTGAAAATGAGGTATATTGTCAGGCTCTATGTCGGGCGACCGACCATATGTATCTGCAGTTAAAGAGGTCTTAGTGCAAGGATTAATTCAGCGTGTAAGTGGCGCCAAAGTGGAAGTTGAAGGCAAGCTAGTCGGGGAAATAGGCCAGGGCATTTTATTATTGCTTGGAGTAGAGAAAGCCGATGGCGAAGCCCAGGCGGATAAGTTGCTGCACAAGGTTAGCAATTACCGGATTTTCACCGATGAGCAGGGCAAGATGAACCTCAGCCTTAAGGATATAGGCGGCCAGCTTATGGTGGTGTCGCAATTTACCCTAGCAGCGGATACAAAAAAGGGCATGCGCCCGAGTTTTTCCAGTGCCGCCACCCCAGAACAGGCCACTCACTTGTATGAATATTTTGTCGCCAAGGCGCAGGAGCAAGGGATCAGCGTAGCTACCGGCCAGTTTGCCGCTGATATGCAGGTGAGTTTAACCAATGACGGCCCAGTCACTTTTAATCTCACGGTTTAGCGGCTGATAAAGAGCAAATGATTGACGTAGCCGGGCACGGAAATCACTTTTGCCGCCTTGCCAAAGGTGGCTCTAAGCAACTGCTCTAAGCGCGTTAACTGGCTAGGGTGATGCGCTAGAAAGTTAATAAACACATATCCGTGCGGCGCTAATGCCGCACTCAAAAGCTCATAAAAACGCTGCTGAAATAAAAACAGCGGCGCATCCAGCTCACTAAATAAATCCAAGATCAGCCAATCAAAACGACCGCAGCGGTTAAGCGCTTGCTCGGCATCAAGGCAGCAGAGGTTGTCGCTTTGCCCGGCACTAAAAAAGCGTTTGTAGCAGTGGATCACCTGGGCATTATGTTCCACCGAGATCAGCTCAGCCTCGGGATAAGATTGTTGCAGGTAGTTACGAATGGCGCCACCACCCAAGCCCAGCTCCAACACCCGCTGCGGCTTTTTCAGGGTTTGCCAGTATTGCGCCAGGATATGCAGATGTGGCAGCAGTAACCTTTGTGGTTGATTGGCGACAATGACGGACTGCAGGGTGTGATTAAGCAGCAGCCAGCGAAACTCTTGCTCTTGTCGCACCTCGAGGCGAGTGCCTCCTTGGTGATACCAATAAAGTAAATGCCCCAGATGGGAGCAATTGCTAATAAAATGCCTGGATGCGGCGTCATTATGTATAAGTGCGGCTTTCATTAGCTCAGCATAGACCCAGACCGCCTCCCGTGCATAATCATTTACGTTTGTTTGGCTAGTTGTGCTTTAGTGTTATTTGCCCTTAGCGTTAAATCTTGTATGGTGGATGGCAAAAAAGTGATTGGAGGAAGTATGTTCCAGGTAAGCACCCCACAAAGTAGTGATGATTGGCAGGCGTATTATCAATTGCGTTGGCAGGTTTTACGCGCGCCATGGGATCAGCCACGTGGCAGTGAGCAGGATGATTTAGAGCAGGAATCAGAACATCGCTTTATTAAAAATAAAGCGGGTGAGGTACTTGCCGTCGCCCGATTGCATTTTAACAATGGCCAGCAGGCTCAGGTGCGCTATATGGCGGTGGCCGAAGAGCACCGTGGCCAGCATTTAGGCAGCCGTTTATTACATGAATTAGAGAAGATTGCCTGGACGCAAAATGCTGGTGAGCTGGTGCTCTTTGCCCGCGAGCGAGCGCTTGAGTTTTATAAGCGTCATGGTTATGAATTAAAAGAAAAAGCGCATCTGGCCTATGGCGATGTACAGCATTGGCGCATGGTTAAGCAACGCCCGAGCGAGCCAGGTTGGTTCCGTCATCCGGATTGGACTCAGGTGCTGCAAAATACCTGGCGTGAATCCATTCCCATCAGCGATAAGATGGGTATTAAGGTGGAATCATATACGGACTGGCAGTTCAGTGTAGTGGCTGACTTGGATGCCAATATCAATGTGCACAACACCATGTTTGCTGGCTCTGTGTATTCCATGGCAACCCTGGCAGGATGGGGCGCTACTTACCTTGCCTTAAGAGAGGCGGGTAAAGAAGGCGATATTGTTTTAGCCGATGCCAATATTAAATACCTAAAGCCAATTAAGTCACTGCCTAGAGCGCATGTAGATCAACAGGCGTGTGAAGGCTGTTTTGAGCAGTTGGAAAGCGATGGTAAAGCCAGTTATAAGGTGCCAGTGCAAATCTTTGATGGCGACACCCTGGTTGGTGAGTTTGAAGGACGTTTTGTGGTTGTAGCGAAATAACTAGAACGCAAAGTTTATAACATCGACAAAGAAGCCAGCATAATGCTGGCTTCTTTAATGATATTGACTGCTTTTTACAGCAAGTCGGTCAACAGGATACCCACGCCAAAGCGTTCGATATCGGCGTTATAGTCGATCATGCTTTCACCATAACCATTGAAGTATTGGGCGTAGCCGCGCAGGCGTCCCCACAGCGGGAAGGACCAATCGAGTTGAATCGCTCCACGGTTGTCCGAGTTAAGGTTATTACGCAGCATAAAGCTAACTTCATGATCTTCAAAGCGACGCACACCGCTAAACTCAAAGTAACCCATGTAATTGTGAATATCCGGGTTATCGTCGCCCTTGGCTTCCATCAGGTCGTCTTTTTCGTCCTCAGGAAGGCGATACCAGGGCTTAAAGCTAAATACATAGCCGTTTTGTTCCCAGATAAAGTTGGCATAGATGCGGTTCCAGGAGCGCGAGTAAGGCTGGCTGCGGCCATTAGACTGGTGTGAAATTCCCAAGACTACGGCAAGCTCATCGCCCCACCAGACATTTTCTTGATCCAGGTAGTTAATCCAGAAAACTTCCGGCTCATAGTTGGTTTCACGAAACGGTGAGGAAATATCATCGTTATAGAATTGCCAGTAAGACTGCAGGGTTACAGCGAAATAAACAGCTTGGTCTTTGTCGTCAAAGTCGTCGAAAACAGGCACTTTAAGCGAAAGTTGGTATTTAATTTCGATGTTATCCAGGTTTTCCCCATCATCGTTTTGAGTGATGTTATCCAGATCGCCAAAGGGCTTCTGGTTGGGGTGTTTCATATAGGTAACGGGCAAAATATAGTTACGGTTGTGCGGGGTTATCACGTTACGGTTTTTTTCCGTTACCTGCTCCCGTGCCTTGCGTTTATCTATGGCGCTAAGTTGTTTGTTTTCCTCAAGTGCAGTGCATTTTTCTCGCAATTGGGCGAGAGTTTGCTCGCCATCCCCAGCAATGGCTTCATTGAGAATACATTGCTTAACGATATTGAGTTCTTCTTGCTGGTAACTTTTTTCCGCAGCTTCCGGTTGGGCTGCCCAAAGCTGTGTGCTCGTGGCTAAACCGGCAATAAGATAGCGCCAATCCATAACTTACCTGTTATTTAATTGTTTAAGGTACAAGGAATTATACTGTGAGTGCGATACTTTCGCAGCACTTGCGTGAATTTAGGCTGAAAAAATGGGCGGCCAGGCCGCCCATTAGCAGTGAGTACCTCTCACTGACTCTCACGCAATCGGTTATAAATCGAAGGTATTGCTTATAAATCAAAGGTATTAGTAAAGAATTTATAGAGTTCGGTGCCCTGATTCACACTGGCCGAGGCAAAGTGCAAAATAGCTATGGCATCCTGGTCGAAACGCAGGGTGTGCAGCGGCTCTTCACTCAAATAGCGCTCCATCCTAAGAATGCGGGCAAAGGCATCACCCGCCTTCAGGTGCTCGCCCAACCCGGCCAGATACTCGATCATCCCGCCCATGGGCGCATAATAGGCCACATAGTCTTTCAGATAACAGGCATGACGCTGCATGTTTTTAGGCTGATAGGGCGCGTCCACAAACACCCCTTGGTAATTTAAATAGCTTAAAATGCTTTGCGCATCTTCTAAGGCCTCAGTTAAATCAATGCGTTCTTGAGAGCCCAGCTCCACAGTGTAGGCTTCTATTGCTACTTCGAAGTCGCGGCCCTGACGTTTTAGCTGGGTTTGCAGCTGCCACCAGGGGCAAAATGCTGCTTCATCCATGGCGCCGTCGAATTCATTGGGGATCAAGAGCACGTGCTCAATATTAAAATAACGGGCGCTGGCACGGGCATACTCGGGGCAATACAGGTGCTTGGCGGAAATAGGACCTGTGTGCAGATCGAGTACGATATCAGCCTGATGCGCCAGGCGTTGTAAATTCAGGGCAATACGCTTACCGGTAGTTAAGGCATGCTGTGGGCCGTTTAGACGCTGCTCCACTTCCTCAACCAAGGCGGCTTTAAAGGCGTCCCGCAATTCTTGATCGGACAGGCTATCGCTTTGCCCAGCAAAACGCCTTACCAGCTCGGGATTGTAATGATATAAGCGGTTCCAGTTTACGCCGGTAATGGGGTCGAAACGGCCTAGGGTAAATTCCCCCGACTTTTGGTTACAGCCGATGGGGTTGGCATAAGGCACCAGGGTGATATCGCCCCGTAACCCTAAGTTTTTAAGTTGCTCAAGTAGCTGATAAATAACCGCATTGCCCTGTACTTCGGCGCCATGCATATTGGCCTGAATATAGACGCTCTTGCCACTGCCATCGCCTTTTAGGCGGTATACGGGAATGGTCAGGGGTAAACCATTGGCGATTTCACCAACCTGAATATTTTGTTGATCAATTTTGTTCATACGACTATCTCAAATAACTACTGGGCGCCGCGCTTTCGCGCAATAGGTGTAAATTGCCGTCGGCTATTACATATTCGGCCGCCATTGGGTGGCAAAGGAAAAACGGCATACTTTCGGTGAAGCCGTAGGCGCCGGTTTGAGTAAACACCAGCCAGTCTTGTTCGTTAATATCTTCGGGGAGCATGTGCGTGCCCAAAGAATCCAGTGCTGTACACAGGGGCCCATGAATATTGAAGGCTCGAGTTGGCGCGGTACTTGTTCGTAATAGGGCGCAAGGGAAAGCCTGACCGGCCACAGCAGGGCGCAGTAGATGGTTGATACCACCGCTGACGATCAGCTGCTGCTCGCCATAGTTTTCTTTTTGCTCGACCACGGGATTGAGGTAATAGCCACATTCCGCCACCGCATAGCGGCCCAATTCCATCCATAGCTCCTGCACGCCGCTTTCGCGCTTGATTTGTGCAAGCGCCGTTAGTACATCTTGCCAGGCTAGAGGTTCACTTTCGTCGTCATAAGGCACGCCCAGACCACCGCCTAAATCCAGCACCTGCATGGCAAAGCCAAGCTGCTCACTTAGGACCTGAAGTGGCGGTAGCATTTGTTGCCATAGATGTAATAGCTTGTCGGCGCTAAGCATATTGCCCCATTGGAAAATATGTACGCCGATACAGGTCAGTGCCGGATAGTCCGCCAGGTAAAGACCGTGCCACTGCTGCGGGTCGAGACCAAAAGGAGTGAGGGTATCACCGCCCAAGGGGTTTTTTTCACCCTTGGGCCAGCGCAATTGCACCCGCAATAGCAGCTTAAGCTGTACCTTATGAGCCTGCGCCGCCTGGTTGAGCCAGCGCACCTGATTAAGGCTTTCCGCCACAAAGGTGCGCACGCCAAGGGCGATAAACTCATCGATTTGTCGCTTTGATTTCGCCGGGCCGGTATTGAGCACCTGCTCCGGGTTAATTTGTTGTGCCAGTACCTGATGCAATTCGCCACTGCTGGCCACGTCAAACTGAAAGCCCGCCTCAGCCAGGGTACGTATGATGCGCGATAAAGGGTTGGCTTTAACCGCATACCAGAGCTTGACCACGTCTTGTGCCATCAGCTTATCCAGGTGCTGGCGTAAGGCGTCAAGGTCGTAGACAAAGCAGGGCTCTAACTGCTCCTGGCTGATGCACTCAAGGTGCATTTGCAATTCGGTACTGACAGGGTGCATTAGCGTAATACCTCTTCCAGCGCCAGTGATGCATCGCTTTGCTCATCGCGATATTTCACGATTAGGGCACAACTCATGGACAGACCTTGTTCACGCCCCCAGGCGCTTGAGCTTGGACGTGAGCCCGGGATCACTATGGCGTTTTCCGGGATGGGTTCACCCTTATCGAGTTGGCGCTCATTGACACAGTCGTACACGGGAATGGTGGCACTTAGGCGTACACCCGGCGCCAGAACCGCGCCTTTTTTCACGACCACGCCTTCAACGATCACGCAGCCGGCGCCAATAAAGGCGTCGTCTTCGATCACCACAGGGCTGGCACCTATAGGCTCTAATACGCCACCGAGTTGCACCGCGGCGCTAAGGTGCACATTTTTACCCACCTGAGCACAAGAGCCCACAAGCGCATGGCTGTCGACCATGGTACCTACATCGACAAAGGCGCCAATATTGACATAGGCCGGTGGCATTATGATGGTGCCTGGGGCCACATAGGCGCCGCGACGTACCGAGGTGCCGCCCGGTACCATGCGAACATTGTCTTCGGCGCTAAAACCGCGCGGTGCCAGGTTGTCTTTATCGACAAAACCGCCGGGGAATTCGGTATTGGTGCCGTTTTTAAAGGCTTCAAGAATGCCTTGCTTAACCTCGATATTGGCCTGCCATTGACCATTTTCGTCTTGTGATGCAGCGCGAACGGCGCCCGTTTCTAAATTATTAAGTAGTTCTAACCAGCTCATGAAAATATTAAACCTGTGTTGAATGCCAAGATGTGATGCTGTCGTGTACGCGTAAAAGTGGTTGTAAATCCCTTAGCTCCGAATGAGTTAACGGGGCGCGCAGAGTTGGTGTGTTGATGCGCCCAAGGGCGTGTAACAAGCACTTTGTCGGAATAGGGTTGCTGACATGAAAGAGCGCCGCCACCGCCTCGCGCCAATGCAAAAAGGTATTGTGGCTTTGCCCTTGCAGGCTTAACTGCACAAAACGGTGCGTAGCTTCTGGCCACACATTGGCAGCAACCGAGACCAAACCGGCGGCGCCGGCCTGGGCGTAATAGGGGATCAGTGCATCGTCGCCGCTGAAAATAGCCAGTTGCGGTGCCGCAAGACGATATTGCTCAAAGCAGTCGATGCTGCCGCTGGCTTCTTTCAATGCCCAGCAGTTCGGGTGATCTTGCAACTTGCCGAGTACCTTAGGATCCAGGCTGACCGCGGCGCGGCTGGGAACGTTGTAAAGCATGCAGGGGTGTTTGCTGGCATCAAGCAGAGCGCGAAACCATAGCTCTTGTCCTACTGGACCTGGCTTGGCATACAAGGGGGCGCCAAGCAAATAGGCGTCTATCGGGTAGTCATTGCAAAAGGCCAGCCATTGGCGCTGGGCTTCAAGGTTGTGGCCACCTACACCGACCATAATCGGGGTGCTTAGTTCCAGGGCGCAAATGTGTTGCACCACGGCTTGTTGCTCCGCCATATCCAGGGCCAGGGCTTCGCCAGTAGATCCCAGGATCAGCACGCCATTACCGGCTGCCGCTTGCTCTTGTGCCAGCGTGCTTAGGGCGTCAAAGTCTATGCCGCCATCTTCAAGCAGCGGGGTGATCAGTGCTGTCCACAGCACAGTGTGTGATAACGATTGAGTAGTTGTCATCTCATCCGAACTTAGTGCGAGTTCGAGAGCAACAAAGGGAAATGTTTTCCGCATTCGCCGACTCGAACAGGTTAAATTCGAAGAGCGAATGGGCTTAGACGTAACAAGGCCTGCCGGCCTGTTATGTTAAGACCAGAAGCTCTCCACCAAATATGTAGCAATATGTGCTATTGGTGACAGTCGCCGGGATTCAACCCAAGCGCCCGAGGGAGTATTAAGCAATTTACCTCACCTCTCGGCGTACATCCCCCTCATTATGAATCGTTGGAGTTTGCTCTCCTCATCATAACTACCTGGATGACGCACCTCTTCTAGCCCTTGCGGCCATCTAAATGGCCGAATCAATAGGGTGCTTTTTTATTCAAACACTTTCCATGTCACGCTGTCAACGCCCATGGTGGCACAAATTTTTTTGCCTACTAATGTTGTTTGGCGCGCATGGGTTTGAAATTAGATACGCGAGACCTTAAAACCTTGTGCCTGTAGTAGCTTGATTAAGCCGTTTTCTTCACCCAGATGCAGGGCGCCAACGGCGATAAACAAGGATTGTTCACTCAGAGGTTTTTCCAGTTGTTTTACCCACTTATGGTTGCGCTCAATCAAGAGTACATGCTCATTAAGTTGACCATATTCGGAGTCGTCGAAGGACTGCTCATAGGCCTCGGTGAGTACGGCTGTTTCGCCCTTTTTCCAGCCGTTGATCAGACGTAAAAAACTCTTATCAAACTGATTGAGCTGGCGGAAGGTATCGGCCACCATGAGGTCCGAATGCTCTTCCAATACGGTAAACATTTCCATCTGTTGCTCGAGCGATTCCAGCTCGATAATGGCTTTGTTTTTTTGTTTAGCGCTGGCCAGTACTTGCTTATCTATGCCAAATTCGTCCGAATAACCGGCATTTTGCAACTCAATCTGCATCATGGTCAGTAATACTGCCCAGGGTTTTAACAAGGAAAACATCTTGATATTAATGTTCTTTTCGCCAAAGTATTGGTCTAGCTTCTGGTAGCTTTGCGGGCTTAGTTCAGAGTCCAGAGTGCGGCCATTTTGCAGCATTAAAAATGGCATAGAACGCTGTTGAATTTGCACTGCGGTCAAGGCTGTTAAATCCACTTCCACCACCACAGCATCGCTGTTGCTTATGGCTTTTTCTATCTTTTGCGGCAAGCCCTTCATGCTGGTGTCACCAACATGCACTGTGCCGAATAGATACGAGGTTTTTCCTTGTTTTTCTACCTGCCATAAAGCCGGTGTCAGCTCGGCAAAAGCGGGCTGAGTAAAAATAATAAACAGGCAAGAGAGCCAAAACGCGGTTAACTTTTTCATTGTGTCATCCTGAAACTAGAGTTTTTTTGAGTGTAACCGAGTTAACAGACAATGCCCATTTGTGGGGAAATAATTGTGAGAAATTAATCAGTTAGCACTAACAGCAAGAGGGGCTAAGTTATATGCAAATGATGATATTTAGCCCGATAGCTTTGCATTATGGGTCAAAACATGAATTTTTTATGCTTTACGTGACTCTTTTTGACTCTGTTTTGCATTGTTTTTATGGTTGACTTGGTGGGGCGCTCGCGGTACTAATAGAATAAAGAGCGACGGTCTAGCCGTCCATTTAGATTTTTAATTAGACTTTTAATTAGATATAGAACGAATTTATTTATGTTTAACCTGCTATCAAGCCTAGTCCTAGTGATTAACACCGTGGTGATTATTATTACCGCGGGGGCTTCGTAGTGCGTTAAAAAATTAACACGCTTAAAGCCCCCCGCACTGAAAAGTTCGGGGGGCTTTTTCGTTTTAGGGCCAACACATTGAGGAATGAGGAACAATGACCGGCGCAGAATTAGTAGTGCAGATATTGGCAAGGGAAGGAATAAACGAGGTATTTGGCTACCCAGGTGGAGCCATCATGCCCATTTATGACGCCTTGTACGAATCTCAGGTAACTCACTATCTTACTCGTCACGAGCAAGGTGCCGGTTTTGCCGCCGTAGGCTATGCCCGCAGCAGTGGCAAGCTTGGGGTGTGCATGGCAACCAGTGGCCCGGGCGCCACCAATTTGATCACCGCCTTGGCCGATGCCATGATGGACTCTGTGCCTCTGTTGGCGATCACAGGTCAGGTTCCTACCGCCGCCATCGGCTCAGATGCCTTCCAAGAAGTAGATGTTTTGGGCATGTCGCTGTCCTGCACCAAGCACAGCTTTATGGTAGAGCGCAGCGAAGATTTAGCACCCATACTGCAACAGGCCATTCATCTTGCTCAAAGCGGTCGACCCGGCCCTGTGCTGGTGGATATCCCCAAGGATATCCAAATGGGTGAAGCTAGATATCAACCCTGGTTGGCCGATGATGATACTCAGCTTCAACCTTGTCGGGATCAGGTTAACAAGGCCAATCAATTATTGAGTGAATGTCAGCGTCCGGTTGCTTACATCGGCGGTGGTGTACAGGCTGCGGATGCGCAAGCGCAACTGATGCAGTTTTTGTATAAAACCAATATGCCTGCGGTACAAACGCTGAAAGCCTTGGGCAGCGTCACTCCAGACTATGAATTAAACCTTGGCATGCTAGGTATGCACGGCGGTGAAGCGGCCAACTTGGCGGTACAGCAATGCGATCTCCTGCTGTGTATTGGCGCGCGCTTTGATGACAGGGTAACTGGTCATCTGACTAAATTTGCCCCCAATGCTCAGGTGATTCACCTGGATATAGATGCCGCCGAAGTGGGTAAACGCAAGCCTGCCGCCGCCTCTTTGGTGGCAGACTTAAAAGCCTCTTTGCCGCAGTTACATTGTTTTGTCACCGAGCCGGATTGGTGTGCCCATGTTAGCGCCTTAGCTAAACAGCATGCCTGGCGCTATGACTATCCGGGTGAAACGGTTTATGCCCCAGCCTTGTTAAACAAGCTGTCACAGCGCTTAAGTGCCGATGCGGTGGTTTGTTGTGATGTGGGTCAGCATCAGATGTGGGTGGCGCAGCATATGCAGTTTTCTCACCCGAGCAATCACTTAAGCAGTGGCGGTGCTGGCACCATGGGCTTTGGCCTGCCGGCAGCCATAGGCGCCAAAATAGCGCGCCCGAACGATATGGTGCTGACGGTATCTGGCGATGGCTCAATCATGATGAATATCCAGGAATTGGCCACCATACGCCGTAATAATCTGGATGTAAAAATTGTGGTGATAGATAACCAGCGCCTTGGCATGGTACGCCAGTGGCAGCAGTTATTTTTTGCCGAGCGCTACAGTGAAACCAATCTTTCGGATAACCCGGATTTTGTCGCCCTGGCGCGAGTATTCGGTATCGATGGGCAGTGTATTACCCATCAAAATCAGGTAGATGCAGCCTTGGGCGCCATGCTTAGCAGTAAGGGCCCTTATTTACTGCATGTCTGCATAGACGACAAAGACAATGTTTGGCCCCTGGTGCCACCGGGCGCCGCCAATGATCAAATGATGACTCAAGCCAATAGCGAGGAAAAGCCATGAAACACAGTTTAACCCTGAACTTAGCGAATCAAACCGTGGCCGTGGAGCGTTTCCTGCGCGTGGTCCGTCACCGTGGTTTTAAACTGACCGCTTTGGAATTGGCCAGCAAAGAAGAAGATTTTGCGATCAAGATCACGGTAGATAGCGATAAACCTATCTATCTTTTAACACAGCAGCTAAATAAATTAGTAGATGTGCACAGTGTCACCACGGCGCAACTACAGCAACAAGCAAGTTAGTCCGCGCCCATTGGCAGCGCGAGAATTGAATTTTAAAGAAGGTACGACACATGACACAAAGCTCTGAACTGATTTGGCATAACGGCGAAATGATCCCCTATCAGCAAGCAACAACGCACGTATTAAGCCATGCGCTGCACTATGGCAGCTCGGTATTTGAAGGTGTTCGCGCCTATGACACGCCAAACGGTCCGGCAATTTTCCGTTTAACCGATCACCTTAAGCGTCTTTATGATTCGGCCAAGATCTACCGTATGGAAATCCCCTTTACCTTAGAGCAGCTTACCCAGGCCTGTAAGGATGCGATAAAGCAAAATGGCTTTAGCGATGCTTATTTGCGTCCGTTTGCATTTTTGGGTCATGTGGGCCTGGGGATCAACCCTAAATCCCGCGTTGCCGATGTCACCGTTGCGGCGATGCAATGGGGTGCCTATTTGGGTGAAGATTCATTGGCGCAGGGCGTGGATGTGTGTATTTCTTCTTGGAATCGTTTGGCTCCGAATACCATGCCTACCGCCGCTAAAGCAGGTGGTAACTACTTGTCATCACAGCTTATCTCAGGTGAGGCCAAGCGCAACGGTTATGTTGAAGGTATCGCTTTGGACACCAATGGCCTGCTAAGTGAAGGCGCAGGTGAAAACCTCTTTGTGATCAAAAACGGGGTGCTTTATACGCCGCCGACCACGGCTTGTATTCTGCCTGGCCTGACACGCGACACCATAATGACGCTGGCAAAAGAGCGCGGCTTTGAGGTACGCGAAGAAGCAATTGCGCGTGAAGCCTTATATCTTGCCGATGAGTTTTTCATGACAGGCACAGCGGCAGAAATCGTTCCAGTGCGCAGCGTGGATCAGATCCCCGTTGGTCAGGGCGCGCGAGGTCCTATCACCGAAGAGCTGCAAGCAGCTTATTTTGCTCTGGTTAAAGGGCAAAGCCCAGACCCTCGCGGCTGGTTGGAATACGTAAACGACTAAGTTTGTGGCAGCGCATGGGCGTTGCCGAATTTTTTGGAATGAGGAAAGCCGATTCATAAACCAGGTATGAATCGCAAAAAATATCGAGGTAACCATGGCTAAATTACGCAGTGCAACAACAACCGAAGGACGTAAAAGAGCGGGCGCCCGTGCCCTGTGGCGAGCAACCGGGATGACCGACAGCGATTTTAAAAAACCAATAATCGCCGTGGTTAACTCCTACACGCAATTTGTGCCCGGACACGTGCATCTTAATCAGCTCAGCGATCTGATGGCGCAAACCATTCGCGACGCCGGCGGCGTCCCCCGCGAGTTTAACACCATAGCCATAGATGACGGCATCGCCATGGGTCATGGCGGCATGCTGTACTCATTGCCCTCGCGTGATCTTATCGCCGATTCGGTGGAATACATGGTCAATGCTCACTGTGCCGATGCCATGGTGTGTATCTCTAACTGCGATAAGATCACCCCGGGCATGATGCTCGCTGCGCTGCGTTTAAATATTCCGGTGATCTTTGTTTCCGGTGGCCCAATGGAAGCGGGCAAAACCCGTTTGGCCAATATAGATATCAAACTGGACTTGGTGGATGCCATGGTCAAGGGCGCCGATCCTACGGTTAGCGATGAAGACTCGGAGCAGGTTGAGCGCTCAGCCTGTCCTACCTGTGGCTCTTGCTCAGGCATGTTTACCGCCAACTCCATGAACTGCTTGCTCGAAGCCTTAGGTCTGGCTCTGCCTGGTAATGGCACCACGCTTGCGACCCACAAGGATCGTATGCAGCTTTATGTGGAAGCGGGTCAGCGTATCGTTGATTTATGTAACCGTTTTTATGGCGAAGACGATGCCTCGGTACTGCCGCGCAATATCGCCAATCAGGCGGCCTTTATGAATGCCATGACCCTGGATATCGCTATGGGGGGCTCCTCTAATACCGTGTTGCACCTGCTGGCCGCGGCGCAAGAAGCCGGCGTTGACTTTGATATGACGGACATAGATAGACTGTCTCGCAGCACGCCATTCCTTTGTAAGGTGGCACCGGCCACCCAGCAATACCATATTGAAGATGTGCACCGTGCCGGTGGCATCATGGCCATACTTAATGAGCTGGCCAAGGCCGATAAGCTCGATTTATCCGTAGGTCATGTGGCAGGTAATAATTTGGCCGAAGTGATCGCCCGTTTTGATGCCACTGACTCGAACAATACTCAGGCGCAAACCTTCTATCGCGCTGGCCCGGCGGGTATTCGTACCACTAAGGCTATGAGCCAGGATTATCGCTGGAAGGAGCTAGATTTGGATCGTCAGCAGGGCTGTATCCGCAGTGTTGAACATGCCTTTAGTCAGGACGGCGGTTTGGCCGTGCTCTACGGTAACCTGGCGCCAAACGGGTGTATCGTCAAGAGTGCCAGCGTTGCCGAGGACATGCTGGTATTTACCGGCACCGCCCGGGTTTATGAATCTCAGGATGATGCCGTCGATGGCATTCTCGAGGGCAAGGTACAAAAAGGCGATGTGGTGATCATTCGCTACGAAGGTCCTAAAGGTGGCCCGGGTATGCAGGAAATGCTTTACCCCACCAGTTATCTTAAGTCCATGGCCCTAGATAAAGATTGTGCGCTGATCACTGATGGCCGCTTTTCAGGTGGCACCTCAGGCTTATCCATCGGCCATGTCTCGCCAGAGGCGGCGAGCGGCGGTGCCATTGCCCTTGTTGAAGATGGTGACCAGGTGGTGATAGATATCCCCAACCGTGGCATCAACCTGGCGCTGAGCGAAGAGCAGCTTGCAGAGCGGCGCGCCCAGCAAGAGGCCCGCGGTAAGCAGGCCTATAAGCCGCTTGATCGTGAGCGTGTGGTGACCCCGGCTCTTAAAGCCTATGCGCTGCTTGCCACCAGTGCCGATAAGGGCGCGGTGCGCGACTTGCAAAAGCTTGAGGAGTTAAGTTGATGGCGGCCACCGAACTCGATTATTTTCGCGCCATAATCCAGGCCAATATGGAGCCCCTGGTTAAGGTGACCGAGGTCAGTGAACTCAGTGCCTTGGAAGCCAAGCTGGGTTCAAAAATCTGGCTTAAGCGGGAAGATCAACAACCCGTATATTCCTTTAAATTGCGCGGTGCCTATAACAAGCTAAGCAAGTTACCCAAGGGCTCTAAGGTAGTTACCGCCTCGGCGGGCAACCATGCCCAGGGGGTGGCGCTAAGTGCCACCGAGCTAGGTCATCAGGCCACTATCGTCATGCCCTTGACCACGCCGCAGATCAAGGTGGATGCGGTACGTAATTTTGGTGCCGAGGTGATACTTCATGGTCATCATTTTGATGCCGCCAAGGCCCATGCGCTGGCGCTTGCCGAGCGTCAGGGAGCACTGTTTGTGCCCCCTTTCGATGATCCGGATGTGATCGTTGGCCAGGGCACCATAGCTCGTGAGCTGATGCAGCAGTTGCCTGAGCTGGATGCTGTGTTTGTGCCGGTCGGCGGCGGTGGTTTGCTCGCCGGTATGGCGGTCTATATCAAGTCTTTGCGCCCGGACATTCGCGTGATCGGCGTTGAAGCTGAAGAAAGTGCCTGTTTACAAGCGGCCATGGCCGCCGGTAAGCCGGTGGAGCTGGAGCGTGTAGGCAGTTTTGCCGATGGCGTAGCGGTGAAGATTATAGGCACAGAAACCTTTAGGCTGGCGCAGCAGTTTTGCGATGAAGTAGTCACCGTCAGCGGTGATGAAATCTGCGCCGCGGTACAGGATATTTTTGTTGGCACCCGCGCCGTGGCCGAGCCTTCCGGCGCCTTGGCGCTGGCCGGTTTGAAAAAATGGGTGCAGAGCACAGGCGTGAAAGGGCTTAAGCTGGCGGCTGTGCTTTCCGGTGCCAATCTCAACTTTGATCGTTTACGCCATGTCGCCGAGCGCACCGCGTTGGGTGAGAAAAATGAGGCCCTGCTGGCGGTCACCATCAAGGAAGAAAAGGGCAGCTTTAAGCGCTTTTGTCAGTCCTTGGGGGGCCGTGCTATCACAGAGTTCAACTACCGCTATGCCGGTCCTGGCGAGGCGCAAATCTTTGTCGGTATTGCTTTGCGCCAAGGCGCTAGCGAGTTACAAGAGTTGCTGGCGGCGCTCGATGAGCAAGGTTACGACTATGTGGATATGTCGGATAATGAGCTGGCTAAGCTGCATGTGCGCTATATGGTCGGCGGCAAGCCCAGCGAGCAGCTTGAAGAGCGTTTGTTACGCTTCGAATTCCCCGAATATCCAGGCGCCTTAGCGCGCTTTTTAGATACCCTGGGCAGTAAGTGGAATATTAGCCTGTTCCATTACCGCAACCATGGTGCTGCCACCGGCAATGTGCTGGCGGCATTTGAGGTGCCTGAGGTGGAGCAGGGTGCCTTTAACCAGCATTTGCAGCGTTTGGGCTATCAATATATAGATGAAACGCAAAACCCTTGTTATCGCCAGTTTCTGGCCCATCGCCAAGGTGGTGCAACTGGCAATATCAACAAAGCTTGCTTATAGTGGAGTAGTTAACGTAATCAGGGATGAATCGTGAGCAAAACAACTGTATTCGCTAGCTACTGTGCTTGCCTCTTGCTGCTGTGCACCATGCCATGGGCTCGGGCTGACGCCCCCTCTACTGTAACCTTACAATTAAAGTGGCAGCATCAATTTCAGTTTGCCGGATATTATGTTGCCAAGGAGCTGGGTTATTACCGTGACGTGGGTTTAGAGGTCAATATAGTGCCAGCGTCGACAACGGACACTGATACCATGGCTAAGGTGCTCAGTGGCGGTGCTCATTTTGGTGTGACCCACTCGGGCATCATTAAGCAAAGATTGGAAGGTAAGCCCGTGGTGGCACTGGCGGCCTTATTGCAGTCCTCCGCCTATTGCTGGCTGGTGCGCAAAGACTCGGGGATTTTTAATCCAGAAGACTTCGATGGCCAGCGCATCAGTTTGCTGACCAAGGGTGAAGATGCCGAGCTGATGAGCTTGTTGGATCATCGCCAGGTCAATGTTGAGGTGGTAGAGCATCTCGGTAAGTCCAATTTAGATGCCTGGCTGGCGCAAGATATCGATGCCATGCAGGTGTATGTCACCAATGAACCCTATCAATTAAGTCAGTTAGGCATAGACTATCGTTTGGTGTGCCCAAAGCGTTATGGCTTGAATGTATATGGCGATGTGCTTTTTACCTCGAAACACCTGATAGCCCATTCCCCCGAGGTGGTAGAGCGTTTTCATCAGGCCAGTATGCGTGGCTGGCGCTATGCCTTATTGAATCTCGACCATGCCATTGCCCTTACGCAGCAACATTATGCTCCCGATAAATCCTTGGAACAATTGGCATTTGAGGCGGATCAGCTCAAGCCCTTGATCATGCAGTCGGGGAACTCCATAGGGGCCATGTCGGATGCCCGTTGGCGGGTGATCACCGAGCTTTATCATTTGGATCCCCAGAAGCTGGCGAAGCATTTTGATGGCTTTATTTATCGGCCATCGCCGCCGCACTCACCGAGGAACTTATCCTGGATGATGATACTGGCTTTGGTGGTGATGGTGGTGGCGGTACCTGCCTATCTTCATTTGTTTTTTAGCACCCGTCACTCCGAGAAGGCGTAGATTTACTGCGGCGTTTGGGCGCTAACTTTGCTATAATCGCCGCCAAATTATTAACCGCCGTACCCTTATGCCTGCCTTGCTTGCGCACTTTGAAGCCCTGGATCACCTCTTATATCAAACTCGCCGTTATTGGCAGTGTGTGGCCTTTTCCTGTGGCCAATATCCCTGGCCTGAGCTGGCCCAAGTGCTTGATGGCTTAAGCGATGAGCAGGTGGCTGAGCTGGAAGCCGACCCCAAGCAGTTGCTGGCGTTTTTTCAAACCCATATCCCCGAGCTGGCACAGCTGGATACGCTAAGTGCTCTGCCGCTGCGTCAAGGTGAGGCCGAGCAGCCGACCTTACCCTTTTGGTTAAGTAATGGCATTAAGGGCAGGAAACTCACTCAGCTGCAGGCCTTTGTCGCCCATTTACAGCCTGAAAAAAATACCAAAACCGTGTTGGAATGGTGTGCGGGCAAGGGCCATTTAGGGCGTTTGTTAGCGCATCAATATGGTGTTGGCGTACAGAGTGTCGAAATTCAGCCGCAGTTGTGCGCTCAGGGAGAAGAGTTGGCGCAGCGCTTTGCCTTGCCGATACGCTTTAATGTCGCCAATGTGCTTGAGGACGATTGCCAGAGCTACTTGCAGCACTGTGATCATGCTGTGGCCCTGCATGCCTGCGGCGGTTTGCATCAGGAACTTATGCGCCAGGCCAGCCGTTTGGGTACGCAGCGTTTGTCTATTTCTCCTTGCTGCTATCATTTGTTTATCGACGGCAATCGTTATCAGGCCATGAGCAGCGCCGCCCAAGCCAGTCAAAACAGCTTTTATAGCAGCGACTTAAAATTAGCTCTGCAGCAAACTGTGACCGCCGGGCAGCGGGTGCAGCGGCTGCGTCAAACTGAAGTACAGTGGCGTCTTGGTTTTGATCAATTGGTGCGCGATGTATTTCAACGCAGCGAGTACACCCCTGTGCCTTCTGTGGGTAAGCTGGTGTTTAGCGGTGAGTTTAAAGACTTTTGCCAGTGGGCGGCACAGCAGAAGGGACTAACCCTGCCAGAGGGCCTGGATTACCCGCGTTATTTGGCCTTGGGTGCTGATCGAAAGCATATGACCGACCGTATTGAACTGGTAAGACATCTGTTTCGTCGGGCAATTGAGGTTTGGCTCGTGCTCGATCGTGCTTTATATTTGCAGCAAGCAAATTATCGAGTGGATATTTTCGAGTTCTGTGAATCGTCACTGACACCCAGAAATATCTTTATAGAAGCGAAATTAAATTGAGAGTTGTTGTGAAAAACTTAAGTCATCTTTTTGAAAACAATAAGCAGTGGGCTAAGCGTACTACCGAACAAGATCCTGAGTTCTTTAAGAAACTCTCAGAGCAACAGAATCCTGAGTATCTGTGGATCGGCTGCTCGGACTCGCGTGTACCGGCCAACCAAATCGTTGACCTAATGCCGGGCGAGCTATTCGTACACCGCAACGTGGCTAACGTAGTGGTGCACACCGACCATAACTGTTTATCGGTCATGCAGTATGCCGTTGAGGTGCTTAAGGTGAAACACATCATGGTGGTGGGTCACTATGGTTGTGGCGGTATTAAAGCTGTGCTGGATGAAGCAAAATTTGGCTTGATCGACAACTGGTTACGCCATGTAGGCGATATTAAAGAGCGCCACCTTGAGCTACTTGAGCAAGCACCGGAGCAGGAGCGCCTTGCCCGCCTGATCGAGCTGAATGTTATCGAGCAGGTACGTAATGTATGTCGCACCAATATAGTGCAAGACGCCTGGGCCCGTGGCCAGGAACTGACGGTACATGGCTGGGTGTACAGCCTGGAAAATGGCCGCCTGCACGATATGAATTCTGTGGCTCGTTGCCAGCAGGAGCTGGGCGACAGCTATAAGGAAGCGCTGGAGAACGTAGCTAAGCGCGTTCGTGGCGAGCTTACTGATTAAAATCGGTTGTGCGAAAAAAGGGAAGCCTAAGTGCTTCCTTTTTTGTTATACCAATTCTGTTAAGTATGTGATCAGATATAGCGCTGGATAAATGATGTGATAACAAGGCGGAATTTTTCTTATGTAGTTATTCTACATAGAAAAATTCCAACACAGTTAGCATGATATTTAGCCCGCTAGAATGATTAGCTATTTAAGTGAATTGGTATTACTGTTTGCGACCAAGAATCCGCAGAATGCGTAAAAACAGGTTAATAATATCCATATACAGAGCCGCGGCGCTGTCTACCGCATTATCCAGGGTCTTAGGTATTTGGTTTGCCCGGCCCCAGTCGTAGCCGATATAGCCACAAAAGATCACCGCAACGGCCCAATCGATCCACTCATGATGTATCCCTAGGACAAATATCTGGAATAGCTCGACCACTATGACCGCCAGCAGGGCAATGCTGAGAGCCCCGGCAATGCGTTGAAAAAACTTGGGATACATGGAACCCAGCAGCATCATGATCAGGGTGACGCTGGCGGTAAGGCGAATCGCCTCAACAACCAGAGCCTCATTGTATTGCGCCACCACCATATTGACGATTAGGCCAAAGGGCACCACCACCAGGTTGTAGCCGATAAAGCTGACAATTGGTTTTTTCGACTCGTTAAAAAGCCAGACCCCGGCAAGGCAGGAAGCAAAATAGCCGATAAAGAACACCCAGGGATTGATGGCCCACAGGGTTTGCGGGTCGATATTAACGACCAAAAACCAGTTTACAGAAAAACCCCATAGTAAACAGAGCCCTATGGTCAGGTTATAAAGCGCCGGGCTGATTTCTTGGCCGCTGGTGACTCGTCTTTTAAAAACATCAGACTCGAGCATGGGTGTAATTTCCTTTTTCATTTAAGAAGTTGGTGGCTTTATGGGTATGCCACCTTATGGAGAGCGGGCAGTCTATAAATAGATGGCGGGGAAATCTATTAAAAACATTAATAAATCATGGGGTAAGAGTATTGGTGATACCTGTACGGCGTTTTGTGCCGACATCAGTGGTTATTTGATGGATAAGGTCAGGCCGCCGATAGCGGCAGTACTTGTGGGTCAGACTTTAGTCTGGCGACTCAATGGATTCTGATAGATCTTGTCGCCCTCGCTATCAACAGCACGCTGCGCAACAAAAGCCGATTTCTCCAGCGCGAATCCAAACGGGAGGAGCGATACCTGTTAGTTCCGGGGTGTTCTGATAAGACATTAAGTCCCAGAATAGGACTGCGGAAACGTCCGCCTAACAGGCGAAAAATGCTTGGCTAAAATCAGCGGCGAAGGAGCGTAAGCCAAGCGTTTTGCGTCCTTTTGTTTAGGTGCTTGTTATATTTTATTTCACCCAAAGTACAAAAATATAAAGAGCAAATACAAGAACCAAAGAATAAAAGGGTACTTTTTGCTTAATATAATTCCGCGCATCTCCTGGAGGTGTTAGCATTGTTAAAAGCTTGGATGTTTTAGATATTTTTTTATTACTCAAGTTTCCATTGGATGAAATAAAGCGGTACTTTTGATTTAAAAACTTACCTCCGTAATACTTCATGTCACTTTCTAGTTCTGCTCTCTCTTGAAAGATATACTCATCTTTATTACGAACAAGCCTAGTAACCTGAAGTACAACCTTTCCATTTTCCACTTCCTTCATATAACATTCAGAAGGGTTATTTCTCTGATGTATGTATCTAAAACCACCTCTTGCGGATCTATCAGATTGAAATAAAAAAGAAAAAGTAACAGTTACATACTTTTTCTTGAAATTTTTCAATTAAATCTACCTCTTAAACCTGTGGTGAAATATAACGCCCCACATAAAAGGCGGAGCGTCAACGACGTCCAGCGCAACGAAGTGGAGCGATTTTTGATGTGCTTGTTAAGCATTTTTTGTACGCTCGAGATCGACCATTAATTTATCAATTATCTCTTTGCATGTAAGTGAAGCCTGAAGTGACCGCTGGAAATTTGAATTAGGGCTTTCATAATCTCTCTTTTCTGATGAAAGATGATCTTTGTAACACTTCCAGTAGTATCCGGCCTCACCTAACAGCGGTTTGAAGTCTTCTTTGTATTCTCGAAAGTACAGCGAAAAAGACATCATTAGCTCAGCTATTAGTTCATTTGCAGAGTCGTAGTTGTCATTAAACCACTTCACATCATCTTTACCTTCGGCCATATCAACCTTTGAAAATGAAAGCCTGGTTGATAAAAGATATAGGTTTTTAAGTGCCTGCTCTCTCTGAAGGCGCACATTCTGATATTCAGACAACTTCTTGTCTTGTTCCGCCTTAATTCTTGCCAAACGGAAGCCAATGTAATTATTTATTGCTGTGGCAAGCATTGCTGCAACAAAAGCAATTATTCCCGCCTGAATTCTTGGGTCTAAATCCATAGATATTCCAGATGCTTAACAGGTTATTAATAAGACCTTGCAAGCTAGCATAGCTTGTAAGCTTGGCTAACACCAGAGATTACATTTTGCACATTCTTGGTGTCCTAACAGCTTGAGCAAGGCTAGATATGAAGCTCGATGTATCAGCTCTGGCCCCGTGCATTTGCGGCGAGCATGGTGGGGTTGGCAGTACAACTTGACCAGGGACGGTCAAGTTAGGCGAATCGAGGAGGGATGCCGAGTTTCGCTGGGTGCGTTGGCAACACCAGCACGCTCAGGCAATAAGCAAATGCTGGGGTGTCCTAGGAGTTCTTAGAGGAAATGGACAAGCATTTCCTCTAAGTCGGAGTCGGCGACCCGACAATATCTAACTTATTAATTGCATTGGCAGTTGTGCAAGAGATTCTTCCTGAAGCGGGGCTCCTGTCGGCGCCCCGCTCATCGCAGAGCTCTTCGCCTTCAAGCGGCGAGAGTGAAACTATTCATTCTCTTGTTTCCGCTTTCAGCCATGCCTCCACCTCCTCGCGCTGCGAAGCGGTGCTTCGGTCGCTCGTCGCCCAACGCGACAAGGATCTAAATGATCGCTAATAAGGCTTGCGGCCATGCAGTGAGCAATAATAAATGCACGCGCCACAGCCGGTTTGTAAGGCGGGAGCCTTATTCTGAATCTGCGTCCTTCGCTTGTGCCGCCAGCATGGCCTCAAGCGCAGCGACCTTTTCTTCCAGTGCCGTTAACTTTTCGCGTGTGCGTACCAGCACCTGACTTTGAATATCGAACTCTTCGCGGCTGACAAAGTCCATCTCCGCCAGTTTGTTTTGCAGTACCTGCTTGGTTTTGTTCTCAAAATTCTCGGCGATATCGCGCATGCCCTGGGGCATGTTGCTGCCAATTTGGCGGGCGATTTCTTCAATTTTGCTCGGGTTAATCATTTTCTGGCTCCTAATTTTATCTGCCTTAAGTGTAACTAATTTACCAAGCCCTGCCTATCATGGCTGTATCGCGCTCCCAGATAGGCTAAAATAGCCGGTCCCATGTGATTTAGATTAGTGTTTATGAAGCTCAATCCCCAGCAAAATGAAGCGGTAAAGTACATCAGCGGGCCTTGCCTGGTGTTGGCCGGTGCCGGCTCGGGTAAAACCCGGGTAATTACCAATAAAATCGCCCATCTGGTACAAAACTGTCAGTATCAGGCGCGAAATATTGCTGCGGTGACCTTTACCAACAAGGCGGCGCGGGAAATGCATGAGCGGGTGTCGCAAACCCTGGGTAAGCAAGAGGCCAAGGGTTTGTGGGTATCGACCTTTCACACTTTGGGTTTGGAGATCATTAAAAAAGAGCTGAAGACATTGGGCTTTAAGGCCGGTTTTTCCCTGTTTGACGATCAGGATACCAATCAGCTGCTTAATGAGCTGACCGCCGATGAATTGCAAGGGGATAAAGACTTACTCAATCTGCTGAAAATGCAGATCGGTGATTGGAAAAATGAGCTGATCCTGCCGCCGCAGGCCATTGCCATGGCGCGGGAGCCGCAAAAGGCGCTGTTTGCCCAGCTTTATGCCCGTTATCAAACCCAGTTGCGCGCCTATAACGCCATGGATTTTGACGATCTTATTATGATCCCAACCCTGTTACTGGGCTCCAATGCCGAGGTGCGTGAGCGCTGGCAAAACCGTTTTCGTTATCTGCTGGTGGATGAATACCAGGATACCAACACCAGCCAATACCAGTTGGTAAAACTTTTGGTGGGGCAGCGCGCCCGCTTTACCGTGGTAGGCGACGACGACCAATCCATTTATTCCTGGCGTGGTGCCAAGCCGCAAAACCTGGTGTTGCTCAGTAAGGACTTCCCCGGTTTGCGTCTGATCAAGCTGGAACAAAACTACCGCAGCGCCGGGCGCATCCTTAAGGCGGCCAATATACTGATCGCCAACAACCCCCATGTCTTTGATAAAAAGCTCTTTAGTGAACTCAACTATGGCGAGGAGATCAAGGTGATCGCCACCCGTGACGAGGAGCATGAGGCGGAGCGGGTGGTGGCGGAGATCATCTCTCACAAGTTTACCAAGCGTACCAATTACAAGGATTACGCCATTCTTTACCGCGGCAACCACCAGGCCCGGCTATTTGAAAAGGCGCTGATGAGCAACCGTATTCCCTACAAGATCAGCGGCGGCATGTCGTTTTTCGCCCGTGCGGAAATCAAGGACATGATGGCCTATCTGCGTCTGCTGGTAAATCAGGATGATGACAATGCGTTTTTACGTATTGTGAATACCCCTAAGCGGGAGATTGGCCCTGTAACTTTGGAAAAGCTGGGCAGTCTGGCTAATGAAAAACACATCAGCTTGTTTGCCGCCTGTTTTGAGCCCGAGTTGGCTGGGCGTTTGCAGGGGCGTGGTTTTAACGCCTTGATGGGCTTTGCCCGCTGGGTGGTGGAGCTGGCCGATAATGCTCAGCGCAGCGACACCCTGGAGGCGGTTAAAGACCTGGTACGCCAGATCAATTACGAAGCCTATTTGTACGAAACCTCGACCAGCGCCAAGGCTGCGGAGATGCGTATGAAGAACGTCTCCGAGCTGTACCGCTGGATCACCGACATGCTCACCGGAGATGCCGATAATGAGCCTTTAACCTTGCCCGAGGTGGTCACCAAGCTGGCGCTGCGCGATATGATGGAGCGCAACGAGGAAGAGGATGACAGCGATGCGGTGCAATTGTTGACCCTGCATGCCTCCAAAGGCCTGGAATATCCCTATGTGTTTATGGTGGGCATGGAAGAGGGCTTATTGCCGCATCAAAGCAGTATCGATGAAGATAATGTCGAAGAAGAGCGCCGCTTAGCCTATGTGGGCATTACCCGGGCGCAGCAGGAATTGGTGATGACCTATGCTAAAAATCGTCGCCAATTCGGTGAGGTGATCACCCCGGAGATCAGCCGTTTTGTTGAGGAATTGCCACAACAGGATCTTGCCTTTGAGGCACGAAAGCCGCCGCAAAATCAGGAGCAGCGCATGCAGCAAGGGCAGGCGCGGGTCGCTAACTTACGAGCGATGTTAAAGAAGTAAACTGGCTTAGCTGTTTTTGCTGTGCCAGTGGTGAGCGTTGACCGATAAAGTATTCAATGCCCATACCTTCCAGCTTACTACGCTCGGCCGGGGAGCTTGGGTTTTTGGTTATCAGTTTACAGTTCGCTTCTTTGGTCAGCGCCAGTATGCCTTGCAACATAAGCGCATAGCTTGGCTCTTGTACCAGGCGGCGACTAAAGTTGTTGCTTAGTAACACGCAGTAGTAGGGAAATTGCGCCAGCAACCCAAGCTCGCAGCGCTCCTGAGCAAAGTTATTCAGGCCGATATACACACCGCTTTGGCTTAGGCCATCGAGATTGTGCAGCAGCTTGGCGCTGGCATAACTCAATTCCGCTTCATCAAACAGCAGGCATAAATGCTCGATATTATCGAGCAGACTGATCCAGGAATACAAACTTTTGAAATGCTCATCTTCCAGTAATCCAGTTGAGCACTTAAGCAGGGTTAAGCCTTGGTTATTATGTTCGGCAAAACCATATTGCAGCAACTTGAGTTCTACCTCGGCGAGTATATAGCTATCGCTGCTAAAGCGCTTCAGTTGCTCAAAACTGGTGCTGCCGAGCACAGGGTGTTCGCCGTAGGCACTGAGCAATTGGCAAATTGGCTGCTGCTCGGCATCGAACACCTGGCTGCTTTGAAAATGGGTGTGCAAGTCCATTAAATGGTGTTCGCTGTGACTGTGCGCTTGCTCCTCGGCGTAATTAAGCAGGGGATGATAAAATTCAAAGCGCCCTTTACCGCTTTGCTTGGCATAATACATGGCTGCATCGGCGTCGCGGATCACCTCATCTATATGGCTATACCCAGCATTGCTAAAGGTAATGCCGATACTGGCACCACCCTGAATACAGCTGCCTTGATAGCAAAAAGGCTGTTGCATTACCGCGATAATACGCTTGGCCACATCTTCAGCCTGTTGTTTATCTTGCAAGCGCGACAGTAAGACAACAAATTCATCACCGCCCAAACGGGCAATCAAATCATGCTCACGTACACATTGCTTTAGTTTGGTGGCCACGGCTATCAGGAATTGATCGCCAAACTGGTGCCCGAGTTGATCATTGATCTCTTTAAACTTATCGAGATCGATAAAGAGTACGGCAAAATTTTGTTCGGGAAGATGCTGGTAGTGGGCCATGGTACGTTCGAGCTGGGCGATAAAGAGGCTGCGATTGGGCAGCCCGGTGAGGGCATCATGATGAGCATCATGATACAGCTGCTGCTCTATTTTACGGCGTTCGTCTATTTGCAATTGCAGGTGGATATTGGCCTGGCGCAACTCCTTGGTTTTTTCCGCCACGCGCAGCTCTAATTGCTGATGACTTTGCCTTAGCGCCTGCTGCGAGAGATGGTTTTGCAATACATTAGCAATCTGATTGGAAACATAGGCGATAAGCTCAACATCTTCTTGCACAAACTCATATTTATTGTTGTAAGCCTGACAGGCGATCAAGCCAATAACTCCCTGCGCGGTTTTTAGTGGTGCACCTAGCCAGCTGGTGCAGCGCCCTGTGCTGGTGAGGGCGCGAGTACGTTCAACCAGGCCTTGCTCACAGAGTTGATCGCCACGCTTGCGGCTGATCAACTGACATTTTTTGCTGGTAAGCACTAACTCACTGTAGCCTTTGGCAAAGGGGCGAGGGCTAAATTCAGGGTCGCTTTCATCGACGGCGTAGGGAAAGGTCAGCCAGTTTTTGTCGCTGTCATAGAGGGCAATATAGAGATTTTCCGCATAGGTAATGGACTTCATTATCTGATGCACATGGTAATACACATCATCTATATTGATCGCCTGTGTGGCCAGTTCAGAAATTTGAAACAGGGTTTGTTGGCGCTCCTGCGCTTTTTTGCGCTGGGTGATTTCCTCATTGAGGGCGTGATTGCTTTGTGTGAGTGCCAGGGTGCGCTGCTCGACCTGGCGCTCTAAGAGCTCGCGCTTTTTTACCCGCTCTATGGCGGCGGCGAGATAGAGGGCAATCACTTCGAACAGCTCAATTTGCTCCTGAGAGTAGCCAAGCTCTTGCTCATAACTTTGCGACACCATAACGCCAATAACCTGGGTGTCTTGATATATGGGCACACCTAACCAATGCTCGGAGCGGGTGCCATGTAACTTAAATTTGCCTTCTGCCGCCGCTGCAGCCATGGTGGCGCTGTTAAAATACGTCGTGGCCTGGGAACGAAATACATAACCGGTAAGGCTTTGCTCAAAATGTTGTTCGATGAGTTCCGGATGTGACAGGGCATCTTTTTGATCGACAAAATAGGAGAGTTCAAGTAACCCTGAACTGGAGTTTTGCAACACTACATAGAAGTTTTTACTGGGAACATAGTCGGCCAATAGCTGCCGAATAGCCGGGTAAAATGAATTAAGATCTGGGTGCGTGCTAGCCTGCTCAGATAGGCCAATAAGCGCATGCTGCAAATGATGCTGATGCTTATATTTTTGCAGCAATTCCTTTAACCGCTTGTTTTGCTTACGCAACTTATTTACAGAACACTCATCCACTGAACGCATCACTAGGTTTTTGTCTAAATCTTAACCGTTGAATATTCCACCTTTTGTAACCAAGGTCAAGGTATTCAGATAACAAAAAGGGAGGCAAAGCCTCCCTTTAAACAATATGTTATGCTCAAACTGGTTGTTATTTAACCATAAAGTCGATAGCGGCTTGGATCTCATCATCAGAACAATCCATGCAAGTACCGCGCGGTGGCATGGCATTAAAACCATTGATGGCATGGTTAAGCAGAGTGTCGGCACCCTTAGCTAGACGAGGCTCCCAATCGGCCGCTGTTTTTGGTGCACCTAGTGCGCCCGAGCCGTGACATGCGAAACATGAAGCCTGATACACTTGTTCACCACTGCGCGGACCGGCTGGTGCGGTATCAACGGCAGCCGTTTGACCAGCTAGGTAAACCTCGCCAATAGGCTGAAGACGTTTCTTGATCGCTTCTTCGGTCATAGCGTTGTCTTGAGGCTGTGCGTATACAGCGGTGGATAACAATAACAATGCGGCAGATAGTTTCTTCATGTTTCTTTGCTCATTCGGATGCTAGCGGTCAAAACGACCGGGTGACGAAATATCGGCAAATTATAACCTCGCCAAACAATTTATAAAATGCCTAGCCTTTATTAATGTGCTAAAAAGTAGGCATTTTATGCTTTAGCGCAAATTTTAACTTGCCGTTGCTTGTTTTTTGTTCGGCTATTTAACCAGGCTCAGCAACTTATTGATTGCCTTTTCAATGCCGCTGGCCGCTTCTTTAATCGACCCTGCCAGCATATAAGCTGGGGTGGACACCACCTTGGCTTGCTCATCAACCACTATGTTATCGACACTGCATTCTACGTGTTTAGCGCCTAGCTTGCTTAGTGCGGAGGCGGTATCGGCATCATTGCCTATGGTCGCCTTGGTACCCTGGGGGTAGATGTGGGCAATAAGCGCCGGGGCAATACATAAGTAGGCGGCGGGTTTATGCTGTTCGGCGAAGGCCTTACATACACGCTCAACATCGCTGTTCAGGCTGCTGTTTACGCCTTTTAAGGCAAAGTCGCAAAGGTTTTTAGCGGCGCCAAAGCCACCGGGCACCACCAGGGCATCGTAGTCATCAACATTCAGTTCTTTTAGATCCAGGATCTCACCGCGGGCAATACGTGCCGCTTCTTCAAGCACGTTACGGGTTTGCGCTTGCTCTTCGCCGGTTAGGTGGTTAAGCACATGATGCTGGTTGATATTGGGAGCAAAACACTGGTACTGGGCTCCGGCTTGATCGAGATAAAGCAGGGTTAATACCGACTCGTGAATTTCGGCTCCATCAAATACACCACAGCCGCTAAGGATGATCGCTACCTTGGTCATAACTTTGAATTCCTAACTGAAAATAACTAAAACAGTAAGGTAGCCAGCTAAGCCAGCTCCCGTCAATGCTCATTTATGCTTTATGAACGATAACTTAAGAGAAAAAAGTTATAAAGGATCGCTGGGATCTTTGATCCATTATGCTAGAATGCTTAGCTGGTTATTTAGAAGGGTTACTCTAAAACGACCCTCGAATAATCGATTTCCACAATGGATATAAAAAATAATAAGAAAATAAGATACGGAGTTTCTTCTTTTTTTCGTTAAAAAACAAAAAGTTAAATTTAATCTGATGTCAGTTTTATGACTTCGGATATTTTCTCGTGCTTTTTATCTACAAACTTATCCACAGCTTATCATGGTGCAACTGCGCCCTAATAGTGCATTTCTCAGGCGTTGGCTAAGCGGCTTTGCTCCGATCATTTAAGGGGGTGGTCAGCATTCGATTATAAATAGGCCAGATCAGATCTAAAAACTCAGCGTAAAGATGTTTAGCCTTATATTGCTGCTCGTTTTCTTAGTCGCCTTATGGCATCCTTTACTCATTAGCAATTACCCTAATTGAGTGCTGAAAAATGGCGCAAATCCCTGAAAATCCGCTTATCTTAGTTGACGGTTCCTCCTATTTATTTCGTGCCTACCATGCGCCACCGCATTTAACCAACTCCAAAGGCGAAGCCACAGGCGCCATCTATGGTGTGGTGAACATGCTGAAAAGTCTGGTGAAGCAATATGACCCATCGCACATGGCGGTGGTGTTTGATGCCAAGGGAAAAACCTTCCGCAACGATATGTACAGCGAATACAAGGCGAATCGTCCGCCTATGCCGGATGATCTGCGCACTCAGATTGCCCCTTTGCACGATATTATCCGTGCCATGGGTTTCCCGCTGATCAGCATTGAAGGCGTAGAGGCCGATGATGTTATCGGCACCTATGCGCGCATCGCCAGCGAGCAGCAGCGTCACGTGCTGATCTCTACCGGCGATAAAGACATGGCGCAGTTGGTGAACGAGCATGTCACCCTGATCAACACTATGAACAACAGTATTTCCGATCCCGACTCGGTGAAAGAGAAGTTCGGTGTTGGCCCTGAGCGCATTATCGATTACCTGGCGCTGATGGGAGATAAGGTTGATAACATCCCAGGTGTTGAAGGTTGTGGTCCGAAAACCGCGGTGAAGTGGTTGGATCAATTCGACTCTCTGCAAGGGGTTCTCGATCATGCTGATGAGATCAAAGGCAAAATTGGTGAAAAGTTACGTAATGCCGTTGGCCAACTGCCACTGAGCTACGAGCTGGCGACCATCAAGCTTGATGTTGAGGTGGAAGAAGACTTAGATCATCTTAAGTTGCTTGCACCGGATACGGATGCACTGATTAAGCTTTATGGCGAATGTGAATTCCGCCGTTGGCTTGCTGAATTGCTGGATAAGGGTACGGATACAGATACTCACCTGGACGCTCCTACCGAGGCGCAAGAAGTACCCAAAGCAGACGCTCATTATGAAACCATCCTGACCGAAGCGCAGCTGGATACCTGGATTAAGAAGTTACAAGATGCGGAGCTCATCGCCTTTGATACCGAAACCACAAGTGTGGACTATATGCAGGCGCAGCTTGTGGGTATGAGCTTTGCAGTGGCAGTGGGCGAGGCTGCCTATTTACCTATCAGCCATGATTATCCGGGAGCGCCGGAGCAACTGCCGTTAGAGCTGATCCTGGCCAAGCTGGGACCCATCCTAAGCGACAAAAATAAGCCCAAGGTTGGGCAAAACCTTAAATATGATAAGAGCATACTCGCCAATGCTGGCATTGAATTTAACGGCATCGCTTTCGATACCATGCTTGAGTCTTATGTATTTAACAGCGTTGGTACCCGTCACGATATGGACTCGCTGGCGCTAAAATACCTGGGCCACAAGAATATCAGCTTTGAAGACATTGCCGGCAAGGGCAAAAAGCAGCTGACCTTTAATCAAATCGAGCTGGAAAATGCCGCTCCTTATGCCGCTGAAGACGCAGATATTACCCTGCGCTTGCATCAGCATTTATGGCCCAAGGTTGCTGCCGACGACAAGTTAAAGTCGGTGTTTTGCGATATTGAATTACCCTTAGTCGAGGTGCTTTCCGATATAGAACGCACCGGCGTGGTGATTGACTCACAGATGCTGGCACAGCACTCGCAGCGCTTAGGTGAGCGTTTACAGGAGCTGGAAAAAGAAGCCTATGATATCGCTGGTGAGGAGTTTAACCTGGGCTCTCCCAAGCAGCTTCAGGCCATCTTATTCGAAAAGCTTGAACTGCCTGTGATTAAGAAAACGCCTAAGGGCGCGCCATCAACCGCCGAAGAAGTGTTGCAGGAGCTGGCGCACGATTATCCCTTGCCTAAAGTGATCATCGAACATCGCGGTTTATCTAAGCTTAAGTCCACCTACACGGACAAGCTGCCGCTGATGGTCAATGAGAAAACCAAGCGGGTGCATACCTCGTATCATCAAGCGGTTACGGCCACAGGGCGCTTAAGCTCGACGGATCCTAACTTGCAGAATATTCCTATTCGTTCGGAAGAAGGGCGCCGTATTCGCGAAGCCTTTGTCGCCAGCCCAGGTTATAAAATAGTTGCTGCCGACTACTCGCAAATCGAGCTGCGCATTATGGCGCATTTGTCTCAGGATAAGGGGCTGCTAAATGCCTTTGCCGAGGGCTTGGATGTTCACAGCGCCACCGCCAGTGAGGTTTTCTCCGTGCCACTGGCCGAGGTGACCAGTGATATGCGTCGTAAGGCTAAGGCCGTTAACTTTGGTTTGATCTACGGTATGTCGGCATTTGGCCTAGCCCGTCAGTTGGATATTCCGCGCCACGAAGCTCAGCACTATATGGATAAGTACTTTGAACGCTTCCCCGGCGTTTTAGAGTATATGGAGCGCACCCGCGAAAGCGCCGCCGACAAGGGCTATGTGGAAACCCTCTTTGGTCGTCGTTTGCATCTGCCGGAGATCAATGCCCGTAACGGAGCGCGCCGTAAGGCCGCCGAGCGTGCGGCGATCAACGCGCCTATGCAGGGAACTGCCGCCGATATCATCAAAAAAGCCATGATCAGCGTGCATCAGTGGGTAAAAGAGCAGCCGAAGGACAGCATTAAGATACTGATGCAGGTACACGATGAACTGGTGTTTGAAATCAAGGAGCAGGATGTGCCTGCCTACACCGAGCAGATCTGCACCCTGATGGCTTCTGCTGCCAAGCTCGATGTGCCCTTGATTGCCGAAGCCGACAGCGGCGATAACTGGCAACAAGCACATTAATGAAAATCAAAGGGGAGCATAGGCTCCCTTATACCAATTCACTTAAATAGCTAATCATTCTAGCGGGCTAAATATCATGCTCACTGTGTTGAAATTTTTCTATGTAGAATAACTACATAAGAAAAATTCCGCCTTGTTAGCATATCATTTATCCAGCGCTATCTCTGATCACATACTTAACAGAATTGGTATTATTCTTTCTCGCTCAGTTAGCTTACTTAACCTCACTTAACCTCACTTAGTCGGCTTTGGCTGGGTATCTGCGCAAATTAATTGAAAAAACTCCCCAAGGGTTAACCTTTTGTAAAATTGTATAATATTTAGTTTTTTTTGGTTTATACGGAATTAAATATGCGCGCAAAGGCTGTTGGGGCGTTTATTTATAGGGGGTGATTTGTTAAAGTCAGCGCGTCCTCATCCTGTAGGACATCCTGTTGATGATGTGCCACTCGCTTAGCGATGGTACAGCGTATTGATAGCTTCTCCCCAGATTGCTATATCCGGCTTGCTATTAGGTAAGCCGGCTTTTTCCTCCCATATTAACTTTCGTCGTTAACTGAATTACACTCAGGGTTAATCCCGATAATTAAGGAACTGCGTTATGTTTAATTCTATTACTCGTACACTTTTGATTACCACAACTCTATTTGCTGGTGCTCAGGCTCATGCCGATTGGCAGGTGGCCAATGATCAAAGCCGTGTGAATTTTGTTTCCGTTAAGAATAACCAAATAGCAGAAAATCATTACTTTAAGCAGATTTCCGGAGTGTTGAGCGATGCCGGTCAGTTTAATTTAACTATCGACCTGGCCAGCGTGGAAACGCAGATCCCTATTCGCAACGAGCGCATGCAGAAGATGTTATTTAACACTGTAGAATTTCCAGCATTAACTTTGCAGGCGGATGTTAAAGCGCTTTTGGCCGAGCTTAAGCAACAAGCTAGTGCGCAAGCCAACCTGGATGCGACCGTCAGCCTGCATGGGAAAACGCAAACCGTTAATATCGATCTGCTGGCCAGCCTGGATAAAAACAATAATATCCAGGTCAGCTCAATGGCACCTGTATTGGTAAAGCCTGCGGATTTTGCCCTGAGCTCGGGCATTGACGAGTTGCAAAAAGTGGCTGGGTTGAACTCCATCACCCGCGCCGTGCCCGTTTCTTTCGTGCTGACCCTGCATGAGTCAAAATAACGACCCCTTAGCTTCTTTATCGCGCTTAATAGAACAGCAAAGCGCGCCAATGGAGCAGTGGCAGCCGCAGCATTGCGGCGCCATTGATATTCATATCAGTGCCGACGGCGTGTGGCATCATCAAGGCAGTGCTATTAAGCGTCTGCCCCTGGTGCAATTGTTTGCCAAGGTACTGTGCCGTGAGCAGGGTCAGTATTACTTAAAAACGCCGGTTGAAAAAATGGCCATCAGCGTAGCCGATGCGCCTTTGTTGATTGTTGATTGGCGCCTGCAAGAGTTGCCCGAGCATGACAAACATCATCCGCTGCTTATCTGCCGCGATAATATAGGCCGAGAATTTATTGTTGGGCAAACGCATCCTTTGGTGTTGCATCAGGATGCACAAGGCCAGCAAGTGCCTTATTTGCAGTTGCCTCATAATGTCGAGGCGAAGATTTCGCGGGCCGTATTTTATGCGTGGGCTCAAGAGTTGATTGAGACCACGCAGCAGGAGTTTATTCTTTATTCCGGAGCGGCTTCGTTTTCGCTCGGCGGCTTAACCTGAACCGGGCCCAAAAACCACTCATCGAGCTGTTTTTGTAGTTCGTTCAGGCCTGTGCCTTTAAGGGATGAAAAAGCATGCACCTTGATTAACTCAGACACCTCGGCAAGCTCTCGGCGTACCTTAAGTACTTCTGAGTTACGCTTGCCTTGTTTGAATTTATCGGCCTTGGTAAGCAGTGCCAACACCGGAATACCGCTGCCGCTGGCCCACTCGATAAGCTGTCTGTCTAAATCTTTTAAAGGGTGACGAATATCCATCAGCACCACCAGGCCCTTAAGGCTTTGGCGTTTTTGCAGGTATTCACCCAAAGATTTTTGCCACTTCTTTTTCATTTCCAGCGGTACCTTGGCAAAACCATAACCGGGCAAGTCGATCAAACGCTGATCTTCGCCCAAAGCAAAGGCGTTGATTAACTGGGTACGGCCGGGAGTTTTACTGGTACGCGCCAACTTTTGCTCGGTCAGGGTATTGAGCGAGCTAGACTTTCCTGCGTTAGAACGCCCAGCAAAAGCGATTTCAATACCAGTATCTTCCGGTAACTTAGTGATATCCGGAGCGCTGGTGATGAATTGCGCTTGGGTGTAATTGACACGTGATTTTGCCACATTGACTCCTGAAGTGGGGCTCGAAACTGATCTAAAGGCTATTTTATATCAGATTGGGGTGAACCTAAAGGCTCTACAAGCGCAGGATAAATTGATTTAAATCCGGTTTGCATCAATTTTTTTCCTTAAAACCCCGCTTTTTATAAGTTTAATATGGGTAGAAAACGTGCCAGAGAAATTTTTATCGTGTAGAATAATGCCATTGCATCGAAACGATTGTATTTGAATACAGGGTCTGGAACAGAGAATTTACCATGAAGAAATTAGTTTTATCTTTAACTATGCTGGTTGGTGTGTTGAGTGCAAACAACGCAGCGGCATTCGATGGCGATATTAACGCTGGTAAAGACAAATCGGCAACTTGTGCTGCTTGTCATGGTCCAGATGGTAACGCGCCTCTTACTATGTACCCTAAGATTGCGGGTCAGCATGCCGAGTACATCTACAAACAATTGAAAGAATTCAAAGTAGGCATGACCTCTGGGGGCAAAGAGGGTCGTATGGATCCTGTAATGAGTGGTATGGCTATGCCACTAAACGACCAAGATATGAAAGACTTGGCTGCTTATTTCGCGTCATTAAACATGTCTGAAGGCTCGACTCCTGAAGATGTTGTAGCAGCTGGTCAACAGCTTTATAAAGCCGGTGATGCCGAGCGTGGTATTCCATCTTGTGCGGCTTGTCACGGTCCTCGTGGTAACGGCACCTCACTAGCTGGTTTCCCTAAGGTGTCATTCCAGCACCCTGAGTACATCAAGGGTCAGCTTGAAAAGTTCCGCAGCGGCGTTCGTGCTAATGACCACAACGGCATGATGCGTGATATCGCGATGAAGCTAACTGACAAAGATATTGAAGTACTTTCTAAATATCTTGGTGGTCTACACTAAGCATTAGTTAAGTATTTAAAAAAGCAGCATTAGCTGCTTTTTTTGTGGGTAATCTAACCTAAGGATATTTCCTACTTTCGTGTAAGACATTGACCATGTTTGCATGTGAGTTATTGCTCAATTTTAATGGTTAATTAATGCTAACTTAATGAAAATGCTAGCATTAGTTATAACTGAATTAGTGTTTTTTAATAAAAAGGTTATAAATTAGTTGTAACTAATTTATGAGTCAGTAAATTATCTGCTGTCGCAACAAAGAATTACAACAGGGAAAAGAGCATAGGAAGCGCGACAAACTAGTTCGCTAGGGGAGCATCAATAGATGCACCACAAGGAAGAAATAGAAAGAGTTAGGAAGACCGAGAAAAATAAAGCACCACACGGAAGAAAAATAACAACAATACGGAAAGTAATAATAAAAATAATAAATACAGACTGATAAAAAAGTCGAAGGGAGAAGTGTCCAAGATTAGTTGGCGCTCGAGTTATCCGGCGGTAGAGTTTTGCTCTACCGCCTTTTTATTTGTCCTGATACAATGCGCACCATGAAAGCGATCTCCTGCCCCTTGTGCAACAGTGCGCAAATCAGCCATTATCATCAAGATAAAGTACGCGACTATTGGCAATGTGCCAGTTGCGCCTTAGTGTTTGTGGCTGCGCCTGAGCACCTCAGTGCAGCGGATGAAAAAGCCATCTATGATCAGCACGAGAATGACCTCAATGATGAAGGTTATCGTCGTTTTCTGACACGGATTTTTACGCCCTTAAATGAGCGTTTGTCGACGGCCAGTTCAGGTTTGGATTTTGGCTGTGGCCCAGCGCCCCTGTTGGCAAGCATGCTACAAGAGCAGGGGCACACAGTAGCCTTATATGATCTGTACTACCAGCCTCAACAAGAGGTATTGCAGGCTCGCTATGACTTCGTTTGTAGTACCGAAGTGATCGAGCATCTGGCACAACCGCAGCAGCAGTTGCACTTGTGGCTAGAATTATTACGTCCAGGTGGGACGTTAGCGTTAATGACAAAGTTGGTGATCGATGTACAACGCTTTGCCACCTGGCATTACAAAAATGATCCAACGCATATTGCCTTTTATAGCAAAGAAACCTTTGCTTATATTGCTGAGCGTTTTGGATTAACCCTTGAATTTATCGCGGCCGATGTCATCTTTTTAACAAAGCCCGCAAGCTAGAGAATGCTATGACCAGAAAGAAAAAGTCACGCAAAGTCATTAACAATGGCACCGCGCGCTTAAGTAAAGACAAATTAAGAGAGCTTCGTGCGCTAAAAGAGCTGCGCGCTAAGAAAAAGACCAAGGGTGCCCAGGCGGGTAACCGTAACTCCCAGCTGCTGAAGGTGGAAAGCACAGAGGCTAAGGGCAGTGCCAGCGGTGATAATCGTGTTGGCAGTAAAAAGCCGGTAAGCCTGACTCCTGAGGTCGCATCGGCGCAGCCGCAAAAGCCGCAGGTACGTAAAGACCTTAAGCCGCAAGCGGTACTTAGCACCTACAAAGAGCCGGAGTTAACGCCTGAGCAAGAATTGGAGCAGTTGGAGTCCGATGAACGCTTGCTGGCCTTGATCGACCGTCACGATAACGGCGAGATCTTGCAAGGTAAAGATGCCAAGTACTTTAATGCCAAGGTTGAGCGTCATCAGCAGCTATGTGAAATCCTCGGTTTGGATGATGATGACTTCGAGGATGATGAAGACTTGCTTGATGATTATATGAATGACTCTCTGGCCGATGAATGGCTCGATGACGAGGACGAAAAATGAGTGGCCCCTGGATCATAGCTCTAATTTTTGGCGCCTTGATCATTGCCGCCCTGGCATTTTATGCAGGTCGCTTATTGTGGCAGGTGCGTGAGCAAAACCAGCGCTTGGAAAAACAGCAGGCCGAATATGCAAAAAAACGTGCTGCCCGTAACGCCAAGCTGAGCGATAGCATTAACCTGATCGCCAAGGCGATGAAAGAGGGGCAATGCGAATATTCCGAGGGTTGCTTGCGAGTATGGGTGTTGATGAGCCAACACAGCAAGGCGCAGGAAGCGGATCTGGAAGCGGAGTATCCGGGGGTGTTTGCCATGTATGAGGCGGTTAAAGACTTGCCGACTCATGAGGCCCGCAAGAAGTACTCGAAAAAAGAAATCTTTAAGCAGGACAGTGCCCGCTGGCGTAAAGAGCAGGAGCTGGAAGAGCAGATCCTGGCCGATAGCGAAAAGCTGGTCATGGATTTTGATGCAGACCCAAATAGCAAACACGTATTTATGTAGGGTCTGTTGACCTTTGTTGTTCGTTTCTGCAGCAGTTTGTAGTGTATTTATACAAGGCGGCACATGTGTGGTGTAGTTATTCTACATGAACATGTAACAACACAGTAGAAATGCGCTACAAACGCTGCCCTACGGGTTCATCTAAACGCATCCTGCTCTGTGTTGCTCGCTATGAACATAGGCGAGCAAGACCGAAGCAATGCTTCGCAGCTTAGCGAGGTGAGCGCATGGATGCGCGATGTAACCAAGCTTCATGGATGAATTTGACCACATAAATTAGTGATTATATTCATCAGAATGCGTTTAGATTGAACATAAAGTAAACCGCAAAGATAAACAGACCCTAGCTATTTACGCCTAACCGGCATGTATATCCACAAAAAAAGCCGCCTGTTGGCGGCTTTTTGTTGTCTGTCGTTTTCAGATAACCCGAGAGAAACGCTGCTGGTTGATCTGGCTTTGCAGGTAGGCATCGAAGCACATACAGATGATGCGAATAAAGAGCACGCCGGAGGCGTTGATGCTGATAATATCGTCCTCGATCGTTAGCATATCATCGTCGATAAAGCCCTTTAGTTGCGCTAATTCAGCGGCAAAATGCTCTTTAAAGTCGAACTCATAGCGCTTGGAAAATGCTGCCATATCCAGCTCAAAGTGACAGATTAACTGCTTGATCACCGCCGCCCTTAACTCGTCTTCGTCCGTTAAACGGATTTCCTTGCAGGCGCTGAGCTGGTTTTGCTCTAAAGCCTCATAGTAGTTTTTCAGCTCCTTTTGATTTTGGATGATATGCCCGTGTAATTGCGAAATGGCCGACACTCCAAGGCCGAGCAAGGGCAGGTCGCCACCTAGGGTATAGCCCTGGAAGTTGCGATGCAGATGCCCCTCGCGCTGGGCAATGGCCAGTTCATCATCCTTTTTGGCGAAGTGATCCATACCGATAAACTGATAATTTGCCGCTATCATGCGCTCCAGGGTTTGCTTAAACATGGTCAGCTTGGCCGCGGCATCGGGCAAGTCGGCATCTTTAATCTTACGCTGGGCGGCAAAACGGCTTGGTAGGTGCGCATAGTTAAATACCGACACCCGATCTGGGCCGATAGCCAATAAGCGCTCGATGGAGATGGCAAATGACTCGGGGGTTTGCAGCGGCAGGCCATAGATCATATCTACATTAACCGAATTGAAGCCCACCTCTTTGGCGCGGCGCACCAAAGCCTCGACCTCATTGGCACATTGCGGGCGGTTGACCGCCAGTTGCACCTCATCATTGAAATCCTGAACTCCGAAGGAAATGCGATTGAACCCCAGTTGCTGTAATTCATCGATCCGCTCAAGGGCGAGATCCCTCGGGTCAACTTCTATGCTTCGCTCGCCGTCGACGGAAAACGTAAAGTGTTGCTCCAGCATTGCCATCAAGCGGGCCATTTGTGCTTTATCTAAGAAGGTGGGTGTACCGCCGCCTAAATGCAGTTGTTGCACCTCCAGGTGCCGACAATGCGTGCTGAGTAACGCCATTTCTTTTTCAAGATAATCCAGATACAGGTCGGCCTTATGCTGATGGCGGGTGACCACCTTATTACAGCCGCAGTAGTAGCACAGCTGATGGCAGAAGGGGATATGAATATACAAGGACAGCCCACCGCTTGGGCACTGCTCTAGAGCCCGCACCAGGGTTTGTGTATTGGCTCCGGACTCCAGCTGTAAAGCCGTTGGGTAAGAGGTGTATCTTGGCCCTGAGACATTGTATTTGTTGATTAGCTGGCTTTGCCATTGCACTTGTTTGATCACGACGCATATCCACTTTGGTTGATAATAGACAGTGTAAATAAAAGTTCCTTGCTGCTTGTTGATCTGCAGCAATAATTGCAGCGCTTGTTCGCTTTGTGGCGGCAATAGTATGATGTACTTAAACCCTATTCAGATGTGCTGCAGAGCTTGGCTCCTGCAGCAAATGGTGGCAATAAATGGATAAGAAACTTGTGATAATCGGCGCCGGCTGGCTCGGTGAGGCCTTGGCACAAACAGCTCTGGCGCAGGGCTGGCAGGTAGAGGCTACACACAGAAAGCAGGGGCTCCAAGCTCATGAGCGTCAGTTTGCACTGCAAGATGACGGCACCTTGGTACACAATGTTTCGCTCACTGACGCTTATTGGGTATGCGCCATGAGCCCAGGCGCCCGGCGCCAACCCAGTAATTATCAACAAAGCCTAGATAGTGCCTTGTCTTTGTATAAGCAGCTCAATGGTAAAGGCTTTGTGCTGTGCTCCAGTACCGGGATTTATGATCAACTAAGCGGTCAGTACGATGAGCGCAGTGCTTTGAGTTTAGCAACGGCGCGGCAACAACGTCTTGCTCAGGCGGAACAAACGGTCTTGGCTGCCGAGGCCAAGGTGCTGCGCTTAGGCGGCCTGGTTGGGCCTAATCGTGAGCCGGGGCGTTTTGTTGCCGGTAAAACCTTATCCTCTCATGCTGAGGATGTAGTCAATATGGTGCATCGCGATGATGTAATAGCCGGCATTCTGATCTTGATTCAGCACTATCCACAAGCGCAGCCCATTTATAATCTAGTACACCCAAGCCACCCATCAAAACAGGATTACTACCGTGGGCATTGCCTGCGTTTAGGCAGCGAAATGCCACAGTTTAGCGGCGAAAAGGCGGTGGCGCGGGTAATCGACGGCAGTGCTATTGAGAACCTGGGCTTTACCTACAGCTGTGAAATCTAAGGTGTAAAGGAAAGCGCTAGGCAAGTGCACAATTAACTTAACACTCTTGGCAAACGCAGGCTTTATGTCGCGTCTATAAATTTTGCGCTGCCCACGGGCGCTGTGTAACATGGCGCATATTTTCTGCCCCAGACAAGTAAGGCTAATTTTGGAGAACCGCATGCAAATTGATCAGGTTATTATTGATGCCAATATCGCGACTATGGTTGCATCAGAAAATGATGACTACGGTATTATCGAAAACGGCGCAGTATTGCTAAGCGGCGATAAAATCGCTTGGTTGGGACCCATGGCTGAGATGCCACAAGTGGACCTGTTGTCCTTACCTGTGTACTCCGCTGGCGGCGCCTGGCTGACGCCTGGACTGGTTGACTGTCACACCCATATTATCTTCGGTGGAAATCGCTCGCAGGAGTTTGAGCGTCGTTTGCAGGGCGAAAGCTACGAAAGCATCGCTCAACAAGGCGGTGGCATTGCTACCACGGTACGCGCCACGCGTGCGGCCGAGCCCGAAGAACTATTTATTAAGGCCAAGCAGCGTCTTGATGCGTTGATGCGCGAAGGTGTTACTACGGTGGAAACCAAGTCGGGCTATGGTCTGGATTTAGCTACCGAAATTAAGTTGCTGGAAGTGGCGGCGCTGCTTCAGGAGCACCACCCAGTGCATATCGAAAGCACCTTCTTGGGTGCCCATGCGTTGCCACCTGAGTACAAGGGCGATGCCGATGGTTATATCGACCTAGTATGCGAGCAGATGCTGCCGGCGGTAGCACAGCAAAAACTGGCCACCGCGGTTGACGTATTTTGTGAAAATGTCGGTTTTAATCAGGCGCAAACCGAGCGCGTATTTAAGCGTGCCAAAGAGCTAGGCTTTAATGTGAAGCTGCACGCCGAGCAGTTATCTAATATGCATGGCACAGCCTTGGCAGCGCGTTATCAGGCGCTGTCAGCGGATCACCTGGAGCACTTGGATGAAGCCGGTGTGAAGGCGATGAAGGATGCAGACATGGTTGCCGTGTTATTGCCAGGTGCCTTTTACTACCTGCGTGAAACCAAGTACCCGCCTATCGAGCTATTGCAGCGCTATGAAGTGCCTATTGCCATAGCTACCGACTTTAACCCAGGCACTTCGCCCCTGTGTTCGCTGCAATTAATGATGAATATGGCCTGCACCTTGTTCCGCTTAACGCCGGGGCAAAGTCTGCTGGGAGTAACGCGATATGCCGCCAAGGCTCTGGGTCTGAATGACCGTGGTCAGCTAGCTGCTAATATGCGTGCCGACATCGCCTTATGGGATATTGAGCATCCATCGCAATTAAGCTATGAATTCGGTACCGCGCCATTGAAAAAACTTTGGATTCAAGGGGAATTGCGTAATACCAATTCACTTAAATAGCTAATCATTCTAGCGGGCTAAATATCATGCTCACTGTGTTGGAATTTTTCGATGTAGAATAACTACATAAGAAAAATTCCGCCTTGTTATCATATCATTTATCCAGCGCTATCTCTGATCACATACTTAACAGAATTGGTATAAGGCTTTTTAGTCAGCGAAAGCCGTGAAAGCAAAAAGTGGAATAGCAAAGCGCCCCTAGTTGGCAGGGCGCTCAAGTGCTTAGGCTAAGAGCTTAGCTGTGGTAGCGAGCGCGTAAAAAGGCGATCACTAAAGCGCTAAGCAGTTGCCCGGCGGCATTAAAGCCGGCGTTAAGGCCATTAGGGTCCTGACTCGGCGCCGTTTCACATAAATGCAAATAGGCCACATCGCTATCGCAGGTGGCGTTATAAACATATTGCTCGGCATCACTCAAGGACATACCACGATAATTCAAGGCGCTGGCCGGCGCTAAAGTAATGGCATCTATATCCAGCTCTATGGCCAAAGGCGCTTGGTGGGTAAAGCTGTCCAGAGCGTCATTAACACTTTCCACAATCGAGGTTTGTGCCAACACCTTAAGGCTGTGATAGCTGGTGTAGGTGCTTTGATGCTGTGCCATAGCCGCCAGGATGGCAGCATTATTCTTTTGCTGATCCAGCGCCACCACATGATAGTGCTTAAGGTAACCTTCTGCCGCCGCGTAATGGAAACCATTGCCGCTATGACGACCTTCCAGGGCGCGGAAATCGCCGTGTGGATCAAGGTTAATGGCATTAACTGCTGTATTGTAATGCTTGGCGCTGGCCGCCAGCAGTGGGTAGCAATTGTTATGGCCACCGCCTATCACTATGGGCGTCAGCCCAGCCTCGAAAATGGCGGTAATAACCGGTTCGATACGCAGGTCCAGTTCGCCGCATAAGGTGCGTAACTTCGCCAAATCGTCGGCATTAGTGTTATCGAGGGCCTGACTTTGCTGTTGCAGATCAGCACAATCGACCTCACCGAGCAGCAATACATCCTGTACCGGCGTAAATTCATTAACTGGAATATTAAGGAACTTCGCCAAAAAAGCACGAAAACCTTGGTCTGCGCCGCCTTTACCGAGATTGGCTCTAGGGCCTATATCCTCGGGGATGCCGACTACAACATAGCGAATGCCGAAATCTTTAGCGTCTTTTAGCGCCTGGCTAAACTCCACCTCGGTATCGAGCAGGGCAATGCTCTGAAATACTCGCTGCTCGGCGCTGCGCTCGGCGACTAGATCGGCAATGCTCTGTTCGTCATAGATATTAACTGCATATTCCATAGCGGCATTAATCGTCTAGGCCAATAAGCTCATCGTCCTCGACATATTCGAGTTCAAGCTCCTCGGCGGAGATAATAATACCTGTGCTATCGGCGTAGAGATAATCATCTTCATAGAAGGAAACGCCGGCGAAATTAACCGGTACGCCTTCTTCGCCAGGGGCGAGGTTATCGGCGGCCACGGGAATGGAGGCAATGGCTTGAATGCCCAGCTCCAATTCTTCGAGCTCATCGACATGACGCACGGCGCCATAGACAATGATCCCTTCCCAGTTGTTTTCCACCGCAAGTTCCGCCAGTTCTATGTCGATTAGGGCGCGACGGGTTGAACCACCGCCATCTACTAAGAGTACCGAATTGGTACCGTCTTGTTGCAAAACTTCGCGAATAAGCTGGTTACTTTCAAAACACTTGATGGTGCGAATACGCCCGCAAAAGGCGCCGCGGCCACCAAAATTAATGAACATAGGTTCGAGTACATCGACTACATCAGCAAAGTGATCACACAGTTCAGAGGTACTATATTCCATCGGACTCTCCTAGAGACTTTGTTGTCTCAAGTATACCTAGGTTATGAGGCTTAGCAAGCTAAGGTATTGACCTATAAAGAGCAACAAAAAAGAGCAAAGGGACTTAGACATATTACTGTCTAAAAAACGTCATGTGACTGTTATTTTTGCTGACTATATTCAAAGCTATGAACATATTTCAGGCGAAAGAACATGATACTTGCGCAATTGGATCGTTTTGATCGGGCGTTATTTAAGGTGTTGTTTCGAGCTAGATACCGGCGTTGGCAGCATCATGGCATTCGTTTGATGTCGCGTTCCGGCGATGGCATCTTGTATGCTTTGTTTGGGCTTTATTTGTTGATTTACAGCACGCCGGAGCAAATTACCTTGCTGTTGGTATTGCTGCTTGGCTATGCCATTGAGCGGCCTATCTACTTTTTTACCAAAAACCTGTTCCAGCGTGTCCGCCCCTGTGATGTGTTAACTCGTTACGCCCATATTCGCCCCAGCGATAAATTTAGTCTGCCCTCTGGACACAGTGCCGGGGCCTGGGTATTTGCGGTGATTGTGGGTCATTTTTATCCGCAGCTGGCGCCCTATTTATATGCTTGGGCGACACTGGTGGCTTGCTCGCGGGTGTTTCTCGGGGTGCATTACCCGTTAGACATAGTTTTAGGCTCGTTACTTGGGTACGGCTGCGCCGTATTTGCATTACTTATCACAGGGATTTTATGAAGATTCTTTATGGCGTACAAGGCACAGGGAACGGCCATACCACTCGCGCTCGGGTGATGGCAAAGGCATTTGCTAAGGCCGGTGTGGAAGTGGACTATTTGTTTTCCGGGCGCAGTCGCGACCAGTATTTTGATATGCAGGAATTTGGCTCTTTCCAGACCCGCCAAGGCTTAACCTTTGTTACCGAGCGTGGCCGTGTAAATGGTTTAAAAACGCTGAAAAATGCCAAGGTGTGCGAGCTAATCAAAGATATACGCGAGCTCAACCTTAAGCAGTATGATTTGGTGATGAACGACTTCGAACCCGTCACTGCCTGGGCTGCCAAGCGCCAAAAGGTGCCTGTAGTGGGCATGAGTCATCAGGCCGCGTTTCTCTCAAACAGTGTGCCTGTAACTGGCGACAACATACTTACAAAGGCCATGATACGGAATTTTGCCCCCGCTGATGTTTATTTGGGCGTGCACTGGCAGCCTTTTGATGACTCCATTATTCCGCCTTTTATTGAGCATGCCGGTCCAGTCGATAGCGAATATGTGGATAACAAGGTGCTGGTTTATTTACCCTTTGAAGATCTCGATGAGGTTATTGCCTATCTGAAGGACTTCCCAGGCAAGGAATTTTATTGCTACCACCCCAAGGCGGAAGATAGGTCCGAGGCCCATATCCATTTACGTAAACCGTCCAGATTGGGCTTTTTACGGGATTTGGCCAGTGCCAGCGGTGTTATTGCGAATGCCGGCTTTGAATTGTCGAGTGAAGCCCTAACCCTAGGTAAAAAACTGTTGTTGAAGCCTCTTAACGGTCAGTTTGAACAGCATTCCAATGCCTTGACTCTGCAGAATATGGAGCGTGCCCATGTGATGCATTATCTCGATCAAGATGCCCTCGATGATTGGCTTAATATGGACAAAAAAGAGCGCATTAATTTCCCCCACGATCCGACGCCACTTATTTCCTGGCTGATGGCGGGTCAATGGCAGGACAGGGAAAGCCTGAATCAGCAGCTTTGGCAGGGAGTGCTGTAACTTAATTTGGGCTAGTTATTTAGTACGGTTTTTCATCCCTAATTGCACTTTTGGCAACAAAGAGATTGCGGTATTACTTTGTTGCTCGCTAGAATTCGCGGATCGAGACTGATGTGAATAATAGTAAGGTATTTGCCATGAATTTTATGAAAAAGCTCACGATCAAACGCCGCCTGCAGGTAAACGGCGTGGTGGTCGCTGCAGCTTTGTTGGTGCTCTTCGCCGTGTTCATGTACGCAGCCCAGGTTATGAGTTTGCTTAACTCCACCTTAGAAAATGCTGAAGAGCTCAATGTTCATGAGCTATCCATGCGTAAGTACGAGAAAAACTTCTTATTTTATAAAAGCGAAGCCGATCTCGACGCTTTTGCCAAAGAGTATGAAGCCCTGGAAAACCGGGTTGCCCAGCTGCGTGAACAATTTATCACGCTAGGGGTGGCACCACAGCAAATAGATCAGTTCGCACAACAGGCTAAAGTTTACAAAGAAGACTTTGAACATGTGGTTAGCCTGCAGCGAGTGATAGGTTTACATCCCAAAGATGCCCTCTATGGTGAGTTACGCAATGCCGTGCATAAGGTTGAAGAGCTGCTCAAGGAGCAACAAGACTTTGAAATGCTGGCGCTTATGTTACAGCTGCGCCGCGCCGAAAAAAGACTTTATGCTGCGTTTGGACCGCAAATATTTCGACACTTTTGAGCAGCACTTTGCCCGCTTAGAGGGGCAAATAGCCAGTGCCGATTTGGAAAGCACTTATCGCTTACGTCTTGCCAACTTATTGAATCAATATAACCTGAAATTCAAGGCGTTAGTGGAGGCGCAACAAGCGCTGGACTTTAACCTGGAAAGCGGCGCCCTGGGTAAGCTGCTGGCCTCGGTGGAGGTCAGCGATCAACTTGCGACCCAAGTGCTGCTAAGCACTAAAGAACAAATAGATGCACAGAAGCGCTCATCTCAGGTATTGGTCATTAGTATTCTAGTTATGGCTTCATTCCTGGTTACCCTGTTGTTGGTGATGACCAGTCGTGCCATTATTCAGCCAATTGACAGCGCTGTGGCGGCCATTAATCGTATTCGTCAGGAAAACGACTTGAGCCTGCAAATACCTGTGCATGGCAATGATGAAATTGCCGACCTAAGCAATAATATCAATGCCTTGACCTCTGATTTTCGTGCTTTGATCTTCGATGTAAATAGTGCCTTGGAAACCCTTAACAGTGCCACCGATGAGCTTGCTAATACCACGGCATCGACCAGCGCAGGGGTGCAGGAGCAGTTACAGGAAGCGGACATGGTGGCTACCGCGGCCACCGAGATGCAGGCCACCATTGGTGATATTTCTGGTAATACCGAAGAAGCGGCTATGCGTGCGCAAACCACCAATGATAATGCCGCGCAGGGGCGTCAGGAAGTGGACTCAACGGTTTCTCGTATTACCGAGCTGTCTGAATCTCTGGGCGGTGCGTCTCAGGTTGTGGGGCAGCTGGAGAAGGATGCCGATACCATAGGCTCTGTGTTGGATGTGATCCGTGGTATTGCCGAGCAAACTAATCTGTTGGCGCTAAATGCCGCTATTGAGGCGGCCCGTGCTGGTGAGCAGGGACGTGGCTTTGCTGTGGTTGCCGATGAGGTGCGTTCTTTAGCGCAGCGTACTCAGGATTCGACTCAGGAAATTGAGAACATTATCTCGGCGTTGCAGATGCGCACTCAGGAAGTGGTTAGCATAATGCAGCGCTGTCGTGAGCAGGGCGGCGAGAGTGCTGAACAGGCTTCAAGAGCTGGGGATTTGCTGGGTAATATCACTCAAGAAATTGAAACAATTATGGAAATGAGTACGCAAATTGCGGTAGCCATAGAGCAGCAGTCTCAGGTGGCATCGGAAGTGAATCAAAACGTGGTTCGCATCCGTGATATTGCCGAGCAGGCCAGCGGTCATGCCAGTTCCAATGCTCACACCAGTGAGGAAGTAGCGCAGCAGGCCAGGGTATTACGTGAATCTGTAGCCAAGTATCGAGTATAAGCCCAGAGAAAATATAAAAAAGCCGCAGATGCGGCTTTTTTAATGCTTGTTTATCGCGTCTTTCACTTAGGGAGTAACGCGAATAGCGATACTGGCATCGCGCTGGGCATTGGCCGCTTTTAAGCGCTCAAGGTAGGTTTGCCACAGCTGCTCGGCTTGGCTGCAAAGCTCGGCAAGGTAGCCAAAGCTGTAGAGCCCGCTTTGATGGCCATCATCAAATTGCAGGCGTACCGCGTAGTGGCCAATGGCCTCAATTTCATTAATAGCCACTGCCTTTTTATTGGTTACCAGCTTTGGCGGTCCCTGATGATGCCCTTGCACCTCAGCAGAGGGTGAGTGCACGCGCAAAAACTCGGCGCTTAGACTTACCTGCTCGCCATTATCAAAGTGGATATCCAGCACATTGGTACGGCGATGATAATGTAATTTACTAACTAGCATCTTTGCTCCAATAAAAAAGAGCCCGAAGGCTCTTCAATTATAGAATAAAGCGACTTAAGTCTTCATCTTGAACCAGGTTACCCAAATGCTGGTTAACGTAATCGCCATTCACGATTAGGGTTGTACCGGCTTTATCACTGGCCTCGAAGGAGATTTCTTCCATCAGGCGCTCCATCACGGTGTGTAGACGACGGGCACCGATGTTTTCGGTCTTCTCATTAACCTGCCATGCGGCCTGAGCAATGCTTTCAATGGCATCTTCGGTAAATTCGACTCTCACCTCTTCGGTGTTTAACAGGGCGATTTGCTGCTCCGTTAATGACGCATGAGGCTCGGTCAGAATACGTTTAAAGTCGTTAGCACTTAACGCATCAAGCTCGACACGGATCGGTAGACGACCTTGCAGCTCAGGGATCAGATCCGACGGTCTGGCCATCTGGAATGCACCGGATGCAATAAACAGGATATGATCGGTTTTTACCATGCCATACTTTGTGCTCACAGTAGAGCCTTCAATAAGAGGCAGCAGGTCGCGCTGTACGCCTTCGCGGCTTACATCCGGGCCACTGCTTTCGCCACGTTTACAGATCTTGTCGATTTCGTCCAGGAAGACGATGCCGTTTTGCTCAACTGCATCTATGGCCAGCTCTTTCACATCTTCAAGGTTAACCAGTTTTGCTGCTTCTTCTTCAACCAGGAGCTTAAAGGCTTCCTTGATCTTCAGTTTACGCTTTTTGGTTTTGCCACCAGACATGTTTTGGAACATGCTCTGTAGCTGATTAGTCATCTCTTCCATGCCTGGAGGCGCCATGATTTCAACATTGGCACCTTGCTCGGCAAGGTCGATCTCAATTTCTTTGTCATCCAGCTGGCCTTCGCGCAACTTTTTACGGAATGCCTGACGCGTTGAGTTATTTTCGCTTGGCTGCGCTTCACCCCAGCTGTCTTTTGCCGGTGGTAACAGGGTATCAAGAATGCGCTCTTCGGCGGCTTCTTCGGCGCGGAAGCTGTGCTTCTTAGCCTGTTGGTCGCGAACCATTTTAAAGGCGATTTCGACCAAATCGCGGATAATGGTCTCAACTTCCTTACCAACATAGCCCACTTCGGTGAATTTAGTGGCTTCAACCTTTAAGAAAGGTGCATTGGCAAGTTTGGCCAAACGGCGGGCAATTTCTGTTTTACCCACACCGGTTGGGCCTATCATAAGGATGTTTTTCGGGGTCACTTCCTGGCGCAGGCTTTCATCAAGCTGCATGCGACGCCAGCGGTTTCTAAGGGCGATAGCGACGGCCTTTTTGGCATTAGATTGACCAATAATGTGCTGATCAAGTTCATGGACGATTTCTCTGGGAGTCATGGCAGACATGGCTGCTCCTTAATTACAATTCTTCAATGGTTTGGAAGTTGTTAGTGAATACGCAAATATCACCGGCTATCTTAAGGCTCTTTTCAACGATTTCTCGTGCTGATAGCTCGGTATTCTCTAACAGTGCAATGGCAGCAGATTGGGCAAAGTTGCCGCCGCTGCCGATGGCGATCAGGTCGTGCTCAGGTTGTACCACATCGCCATTACCGGTAATGATCAGTGAGGCGGTTTCATCGGCCACTGCCAATAAGGCTTCAAGGCGTCTGAGAGCTCGGTCGCTGCGCCAGTCTTTGGCCATTTCCACCGCCGCCTTGGTCAGGTTGCCCTGATACATCTCCAGCTTGGCTTCAAAACGCTCAAACAGGGTGAAGGCGTCGGCTGTGCCGCCAGCAAAACCGGCGATCACCTTGCCGTTAAATAAACGGCGTACCTTGCGGGCGTTACCCTTCATTACCGTGTTGCCAAGGGATACCTGGCCGTCGCCACCAATAACGACTTTGCCGTCACGGCGTACAGAAACTATCGTAGTCATGTGAATCCTTTGCCCTTAATCAAACTGGGCTTTGCTGAGTCTAATAGCGAGGAAGTATGGGCGAGGCACGGGGATTTCAAGGAAAAATCCCCGCGGATTGGTATTACTGCCACAGCCAGATGCCGCAGCCCATGATTTTGGCTTGGCGTTTTAGTTTGTTTTTATCACTCTCGGCCCCGCGCTTGGTGGGGTATGGGCCAAGGCGTACCTTATACCAAACACCATTAGTGCCTTCGGTATGACGGATTTCTGCGACCAGGCCGGTGAAGGCAATTTTCGCTTTTAAGGTTTCCGCCTGAGCATAAGTTCTAAATGAACCGCACTGCATAACGTAAGGGCCTTTTTGCTCAACTTCTTTGACCTCAACCTCTATTTCGGCCTGCTTTATCTCGTTGATAAACTCAGGTGTTTCCGGCTTGTTTATAACAGTCTTCGGCTCTTGCTTGGGCGCTTGCTTTACCTGCTCAACGGCTTCTGGGTCGGCATTATTCTTGATATACCACAGTCCATAACCAAAGCCCGCCAATAAAATAATGGCGGCGATAATGAGCAAAATTGGCAGCTTCTTTTTCGGCGGTGCTTTTTTCTGGGCGCCGCGCTGGGGTCTTTTGCGATTTATGTAGTCGTGTTGAGCCATACCTGTGTGTTGATTCTCTTTACATCATATCTATAGGGTCTATATCTAAATTCCAGCGCACCTTTTGTGCCAGCTTATGCGAACCTAGGTAATCGATAAGTTGCGCCACAAAGGCGTGTAACGCGCCTCGATCGGCACCTTGGATATGCAGCTGGTATCTAAATTTACCAGCAACGCGCTCCAAGGGGGCGGGGATCGGTCCCAATAATTGTATCTTAGGGATGCGGGTTGCGGGAACTAAATCCGTTAAAAAGCGGAGAACTAGCGATAAATCGTGGGCTTCGGCGCGCAATAAGGCCAAATGGCTATAGGGTGGCAGCTCAGTTTCCTGTCTTTCCTGCAGGGCGTAACGGGCAAAATGCTGATAACCGTTATTAACCAGATCCTGCAACAGCGGATGTTCGGGAAAGTGAGTTTGCAACAAGACTGTGCCCGGCTCACCGCTTCGACCCGCACGTCCGGCTACCTGGGTAAGCAGCTGAGCCAGATGTTCGGTGGCGCGAAAATCGCATGAATGCAGCCCGGCATCAACATCGAGAATAATCACCAGGCTGACATCGGCAAAATGGTGACCCTTGGCGAGCATTTGCGTGCCCACTAAAATACGGGCACCGCCTTGGTTGATGCGTTCGAGCTCTTCTTCCAAACTGCCTTTTTTGCGGGTTGAATCCCTGTCTATGCGGCTGATAGCAATGTTAGGGAACTGGCTCGTTAAGGCTTCTTCCAGTTGCTCCGTGCCCAGGCCTACCGGGTGGATCTGTGTGCTGCCGCAGTCCGGGCATTGCATCGGTGGCGCCGTTTGTTCGCCACAGTGGTGGCAGACCAGTCGGCGCATGGATTTATGATAGGTGGCGCTGGTGCTGCAACGGGGGCAGTCGCTAAGCCAGCCACATTCGTGACAGATAAGCGAAGGTGAAAAGCCGCGGCGGTTAAGAAACACCATGACCTGCTTTTGGCGGCCCAGCTCTTTTTGCATATAGGCGAGGCTGGCATGGCTTAAACCCGCCTGTAGATACTGGCCCTTGATATCGATAAGCTCAAAGTGGTTATCACTGCTGGTTTGGGCGCGCTGGGTTAATGACAGCAAGTGGTATTTGCCCTCAATTGCCCTGTGCAGGGTTTCCAACGCCGGTGTGGCACTGCCTAAAACCAGCGGAATATTATGTTGTTGGGCGCGATAGGCGCTCAGGTCGCGGGCATGGTAGCGCAGGCTGTCTTGTTGTTTGAATGAGGCGTCGTGCTCCTCATCCACTATGATCATGCCCAAGGATAAAAACGGCATAAAAATGGCCGAGCGGGTACCTATGACTATGGCACAGCTGCCTTTTTGGCAAAAGCGCCAGGTTTGCAGGCGCTCGTTGTCGGTCAGTGCCGAGTGCCAGAGCATAATCGGGGTGTCGGGGAAGCGGCGGCGAAAACGGTTAACCGTTTGCGGTGTCAGGCCGATTTCTGGCACCAATACCAGCGCTTGTTTTCCCTGCTTTATCACTTCTTCTAAGCATTGCAGGTAGACTTCGGTTTTTCCGCTGCCGGTGACGCCCTCGAGTAAAAAACTGGTAAAGCCTGAGCTTTGATTGATGGCACTGCAGGCCACCGCCTGCTCGGTGTTCAGTCGCGGTTTGCTTGCTACCTTTATGTCATTATCACGCCAATGACTGGAAAATTCGATGCTGATCTCGGCCAGCTCTTTACTAACTAGGGCATCGATAGTGGCCTTGGTAAAGCCCAGGGCTTTTACCTCGGTTACTGGCGATTTACCTGATTGCGCTAACTGCGACATGAGCGACTGTTGTTTCTTCGCTCTTAGGGTGGGTAAGGCGCGGCCCTTTTCGGTCAGCTGAATATAGTTAATGCTGGTTTTATCTATGTCGTCGCCCTGGCGCAGTGCCTTGGGAAGAGCGGTAAAAATAGTCTCACCCAGGGGGTAGTGATAATAGCGGGCTGTGAATTTCAGCAGTTGTAAATGAGTAGCGTCGATAATAGGGGCGCTATCAAGCACCTTAAGCACTGCTTTGACCTTGTCCTTGGGTAATTCGGTACTGGTCTTGCGAGCCAATACCAGGGCGGTCACCTGGCGGTTAGCAAAGGGCACTGCAACCCGCATACCGGGTTCAAGGTTTGCCGCCAGCTTAGGGTCGCTTACCAGGTAGTCAAAACTGCGGTGCAGGGGCACCTTGATTGCCACTTCCACATAGCATTCTTCCTGGGTTGGCAATAGGGTGTTTTGTTGGGCGCTTGGTAAAGACGACAAGGGTGAACTCACAGCATCAGACATGCTGCTAATGTACTAAATTCATGGCAAGGTGAATAGCGGCAATTAATGCTTGAACATTAAACGGGAGTTCAATAAAATACGCGGCCTTAAGGGTGCTGAGCAAATATTATTAGTCTTGGCACATTGAAACTAACGCGTATGGTGCCGAACTTCGGGTTTGGAGAGCGATACGGCCTATTTAGAGGTAATCCCCATGAAAGAAGGTATCCACCCTAAGTACGAAGCAATCAATGCAACGTGCTCTTGTGGCAACAAGTTCGAAACTCGTTCAACTTTGTGTAAAGACATTCACCTTGACGTATGTTCAGAGTGTCACCCTTTCTACACTGGTAAGCAGAAGATTCTTGACACAGGTGGTCGTGTTGACCGCTTCAATAAGCGTTTCGGTGCGCTTAGCAGCAAGAAGTAATTCATTGCTTATTAGAAAAAAGCACCCTAGGGTGCTTTTTTTGTGCCTCTTACTTTTTACGGCAGCTTGTTAGCACATCATTTATCCGGCGCTACACCTGATCACATAGCCAACACAATTGCTGTGATTCATTCTCGGTATTGATATAAGCCATTTTATTTTTACTCTTTATAAAGGTATTAATGAAAAGCAGGGATAGTGCAGTTAAAAGTCATGAACATGCGGATATTAAGCGGGGTTTAGTTAAAGTGTTTCGCTTTTTCTGTTTTTATTCACTATTGTTATAATAATTGCATTCTTTATATCTTTAGTTATGATTAATGCAGCTTTTATTGCTTTTTTTGACCCCAAAAAGGTATGGGAATATCGCTCATGCTGGGGGAAATTAAAATAATTAACCGGGATAATGATGCTAAAACCGCTTAATTTCGCGTAACAGGATAGACCTGATATTACTTGGAATATAGCCGGAAAAGCAGTATTGTTGCCTGATACCTGAACTCTCACCAACATTTCTAGCAGGATACTTTTTCATGTCAGACTTTCGTCAACAAGCTCTCGATTACCACGCTTATCCAGTTCCAGGCAAAATCAGCGTTGAGCTGACTAAAAGCGCGGAAACGGTTAATGACCTAGCTTTGGCTTACAGCCCAGGTGTGGCTGAGCCGGTACGTGAAATTGCCGCCGATGCCAAAAATGCCTATAAGTATACGGCCAAGGGCAATATGGTTGCGGTTATTTCTAACGGTACGGCAATTTTAGGCTTGGGTAATTTAGGTCCGTTGGCATCAAAACCTGTAATGGAAGGTAAGGCTTTATTGTTCAAGCGCTTCGCCGGCCTTGATTCAATCGATATCGAAGTTAAGCACCGCACCACGGAAGACTTTATCAACACGGTTGAAAATATTGCCGATACCTTTGGTGGTATTAACCTTGAAGATATCAAGGCTCCTGAGTGTTTTGAAATTGAAAAAGCACTGATCGAGCGTTGTAATATACCTGTATTCCACGATGACCAACATGGTACCGCCATTGTAACCGCGGCGGGAATGCTTAATGCGCTTGAGATTCAGGGTAAAGATATTAACGATGCCTTGATCGTTTGTTTAGGTGCTGGTGCAGCGGCTGTGGCCTGTATGGAGCTATTGATTAAATGTGGCGCCCAGCGCGAGCACATCTATATGCTTGACCGTAAAGGTGTGATCCACACTCGTCGTGACGACCTGAATGAATATAAGCAAATGTTCGCAAACAACACGGATAAACGCACCCTGCAAGATGTGATCGCTGATGCCGATGTATTCGTGGGTGTATCTGGTCCAGATCTACTCTCTGCGGACGAGTTAAAGCTGATGGCCGACAAGCCTGTGGTATTTGCCTGCTCAAACCCAGATCCTGAAATTAAGCCAGAAGTGGCATATGCTGCCCGTCAGGACTTGATCATGGCAACTGGCCGCTCTGATTACCCGAACCAGGTAAATAACGTATTGTGCTTCCCGTTTATCTTCCGCGGCGCCCTGGATGTGCGTGCCACGGCTATTAATGATGAAATGAAGATTGCCGCGGTAGAAGCTATTCGTAGCATAGCCAAAGAGCCGGTACCACAAGAGGTATTGACTGCATCGGGTGTGACCGAGCTGGAGTTTGGCCCGCAGTACATTATTCCTAAGCCAATGGATCCGCGTTTATTGCCTCGCGTTGCTAAGGCGGTAGCCGAAGCCGCAGTGGCAACTGGTGTAGCGCAAATCGAGCTGCCAGAGAATTATATGGGCGATAAGTAAGTCGCCAATAAAAAAGCCCCAAGTTTTGCTTGGGGCTTTTTTTATGTGTTTGGAAAATCAATCATCACCGATCTCTGGGATCTCTAAACCCATTTCCGCCATGATCTTGCGCACTTCTTGCGGCACCTTCTCCGGATTATCCTTACGTAAGTCTTCATCATCCGGCAGCGGTTGCCCGGTAAAAGCATGTAAAAATGCTTCACAGAGTAATTCACTGTTGGTGGCATGACGCAGGTTATTCACCTGGCGTCGAGTGCGTTCATCTGTTAATACTTTTAAAACGTTGAGCGGGATTGAAACGGTAATTTTTTTTACCTGTTGGGCTTTTTTACCGTGTTCCGCATAAGGGTGAATATATTCACCATTCCACTTGGCCATAATTTGCGTCTTGTTCTTTGGTCACTTAGGCATCAATAAGGGCGAAATTCTATCGTGTTGGAAAGGATAGTCAAATATTCCTCATATAGCTATTTAGACGTATAAATGTTTTGACATCTATATTTGGATATTTTAACCTTTTGGACGTCTAAACATCTAATTGCAATTGGAGGCACTATGCCTAAGTTAAATAAACAAACCATAGCGGTGCGCCACGGCATTGAAGCCGATCAACATCATGGCGCGGTTGTGCCCCCAATTTATTTATCCACCACTTATTCTTTTGCCGACTTTGATACCAAGCGTCAGTACGACTATGGCCGCAGCGGTAATCCTAATCGCGATATTCTCGCTGAGGCTTTGGCCGAGCTTGAGGGTGGTGCCCGCGGTATTATTACCGCCACCGGTATGGCGGCAGTGCACCTGGTAACTCAGTTACTTACGCCCGCTGATACCTTAGTGATCCCCCACGATTGTTATGGCGGCAGCTACCGATTATTTACCTCCTTGGCCAAGCGCGGTTTATTGCAGGTGAAGGTGGTGGATTTCACCACTGCCGAGTGTTATCAGCAGCTTATTGATGCCAAACCTAAGCTGGTATGGATTGAAACCCCGAGTAACCCAATATTGCGCCTGACTGATATTAAGTCCGTATGCGCGGCCGCGGCTCAAGTGGGAGCCTTGGTGGCGGCGGATAACACCTTCTTATCACCGGCGCTGCAAAACCCATTGGCCCAGGGCTGCGATGTTGTGGTGCACTCAACAACCAAATACATCAACGGCCACTCAGATGTGGTCGGTGGCGCTGTGATCTGTAAAACTCCTGAGCTGGGCGAGGAGCTGGCCTGGTGGGCCAATAATATTGGTATTACCGGTGCGCCTTTTGACAGTTACCTGATTCTGCGTGGGTTACGTACTCTGAAAGTGCGTCTGCGTCAGCATGAGGAAAACGCCCAGGCTATCGCCGAATACCTAGAGCAGCACCCTGGGGTAGAAAAGGTTTACTATCCTGGCTTGGCAAGTCACCCACAGCATGAGTTGGCCAAGGCACAGCAAAGTGGTTTTGGTGGCATGGTGAGCTTTGATATCAAGGGCGAGTTAAAAGACAGCGCCAAGTTCCTCACCTCAGTGCAGCAATTTACTTTGGCCGAGTCCCTGGGGGGTGTTGAAAGCCTAATTTGTCATCCGGCGACCATGACCCATGCGGGCATGGATAAGGAAGCACGCTTAGCGGCGGGCGTGGGTGATACCCTTATTCGTATTTCTGTGGGCATTGAAGATCAAGAAGATTTAATCGCCGACCTTGAACGTGCTTTTGCACAACTTCATCAGAGTTAGGCGGGAGCAGATAAAATGGCCAAGGTAGTACATAAATTTGGCGGCTCTAGCCTAAGCAGTGCGGCTCGTTATCATGCAGTTGCTAATATTGTTCTCGCTCATAGTCAGGCCGGTGACCTAGTGGTGGTGTCTGCCGCCGGTAAAACTACGGACACCCTGGTTAAGCTGTGGCAGACATTCGAGCAGCAAGATCTGCATAGCGGTATGGACGTGATAAGCCTGTTGCGCAATCACCAGCAGGAGCTGATCCAGGAGCTGTTAAGTGGCAAGCGCAAAGCCCAGGTGTTAATTCAACTGGAACAAGAATTAACGCAAGTTTGGCAAGCATTTGAGCAAGGAAACTTGCAAGAAGCAGCGCTGCTGGCTCATGGTGAGCTTTGGTCGGCGCGTTTGTTGTCTGCCTATTTGCAGCAACTTGGCGTAGAGGCGCAGGCGTTAGACGCACGTCAGCTACTTTGCGCTCCGCAAGGGCAGCTGTTGCACCGTGTGAATGAGCAGCAATGTCAGCGCCTAATCGGCGCCGATAAGATTAATGTGATCACCGGTTTTATTGCCGCCGATCAACAGGGCCAGACTGTGACCTTAGGGCGCAATGGCAGCGATTACAGTGCCACTTTATTTGCCCGTTATATGGATGTCGATGAGGTCTGTATCTGGACGGATACTCAAGGGGTGTTTAGCACTGACCCGAGAAAGGTCGCAAGCGCGCAGAAGTACCATAAAATCTGCCGTGCTCAGGCGCAATTGTTGGCGGCTCTGGGTAACCCGGTTTTACATGCCAAGACCTTATCTCCGCTGCATGGCACCAATATCAAACTGGCGGTACGCAGCTCTTATGATAGCGATGCCCTGGGGACCGAAGTGGTGCGCGAGGGGGGGTGTAAGCATAAGCATTTTATTACCACCTTGGCGCAGCAAGATGTTATCAAGGTTCATCAATTAGAGCAGGGGGAGCTGGAACAACTGCGCCGTCAACTGCAAACCAGCCTGATCGCCTGTGATGTCAAAGGTGTGTGGCATCTGGTGGTACCGCAGCAGCACAGTGGCGAATTGTTACATCACTTTGGTGAGCGTGCTCAATTGCTGGAGTCCAATGTTAATGGTTTTGCCCTGGTTGCACCGCAGCGAGAGCTGGAAAAATGCCAGCAGCAGGTAAAGCAGGGGTTGAGTGAGCTTAATTTAAATGGCCGCTTTAGCTATTTGGGTGAAGGTTACAGCCTACAGTTAACCGATGAAGAAATCGGTGCCGATAGCCTGGGTTATTTGCATCAGCGTTTGCTTGGTGCGCAGCGGCAGTTGGCCGTGGTAGTGGCTGGTTTGGGTAATGTTGGTGAGGTATTTGTGGCGCAATTTGCCCAGCAATTGGCGCGTTTACGTCAGCATATTGATGTTAAAGTGGTAGCCTTAGTGCGCAGTGAAACCCTGCTTTTCGACCCTTGCGGTATCGACACCGAGCAATGGCAAACGGCCTGGGAGCAAAACGCTCAGCCCTATACCCATGATGAACTATTATCGCGCCTGGCGCAGCTTGATTATGAACATAAGGTAGTGATTGATATCACCGCCAGCGAGGCCTTTAGCCAGCTTTATCCGCAATTTGCTAAGGCCGATTGTCACCTGATCAGCGCCAATAAATATGCCGGTACCGCTCCCCTTGTCTGGTATCAGAGTTTGAAGCAGGAGCTGGCTCAGCGTAATTTGCAGTGGCGTTATAACACTAGTGTGGGCGCTGGGTTACCCATTAACTTTGCCTTGGCGGATCTGCAAAATAGTGGCGATCGGGTGACCCGAGTGCAGGGTGTTTTTTCCGGTACCTTATCCTGGCTGTGCAGCCAATATGATGGCAGCGAGTCTTTTTCTCAGCTCTTGCTTAAGGCGCAGGAGCTTGGCTTTACCGAGCCGGATCCCCGTGAAGACTTATCTGGCCGCGATGTACAGCGCAAGCTCTTGATACTCGCCCGTGAACTGGGCCTAGAGCTTGAGTTGAATGATATTGAGCTTAGCGCCTTAATGCCATCGCAATTGGCCGCAGGCACTTGGCTGGAATGCCAGGGCAAGCTGGATGCGCTTGATGAGTTTGTGGCGACAAGGGCACAGCAAGCAGCAGTGGAGCAGAAGGTTCTGCGTTACAACGCAGATTTGCGCATAGAACAGGGGAAGGTCGAGGCCAAGGTAGGGCTGGTGGCAGTGCCGACAAGCGATCCTTTGGCTGGCCTGCAACCAGGTGACAATATCTTTGTCGTTAACAGCAACTGGTATCAGGATAATGCCTTGGTTATTCAAGGGCCGGGAGCGGGCAAGGAAGTGACCGCCGCGGGAGTACACTCAGATCTCTACTGGCTAGCCAGCAAGCTCAGTTAACTCTAGGGCCTGTTGATCTTTGCTGTACATATTTCACTCAGCAATACATCGGCAGCCACATCATTGAAAATGCCAGTGACACCATACTGGCATAATTCCTCGCGAGTTTTTCATATCTAGTTGATATTGAACGATAATGTTTTATTCGTGCGAATGCATTTTCAACTAAGTGCCTATATTTATAAAGACACCAATCGACACTCTCTTTGTCTATATCTTGGCCATAATTTCGTTTGGGTATGACAGAAGCGCCTCCTTTGGCTTCA